>JAQBPC010000712.1 GCA_028287725.1 Chloroflexota bacterium
CGATATGGTATTCCTGATCGCAACTCCTATCGCCGCGGTCGGCTTCCTGGTCGTGCTCCGGCTCAAGGAGTATCCGCTGCGCAGCTGGGGCCAGGAGGGCGCCGGCCCTGTGGCTGAGAGGCCGAGCGCGTCGCACGCGCAGCACCCCCAGGGGGCAGCCGATTCTGAAAGCACGCCTCGATTCGTTCAACAAACCTGACAGGAGCAGATCATGAACCTCAAGATTGTCAACCCCGATCCCAAGTATGCGCCCGTCAAGCTCGTCGAGCCCACGACGCTAGGCTACATTCATATCGCCGCCGAAGTGCAGCCTCGCAGGCTGCCGTTTCTCCAACGGCTGCCGGCTGGACCCGAGAAGGCCGAGCTAATCGGAACGCTGCAGGCGTTGGCGCGCCAACTCGAGCAAATGGATGCGGTCGAGAAGGTAACCCTCTACGACGCGGTCGCCATCGCGCCGGTCAGAAGCAGGTACCTCAAGGAACGGGGCGAGTCGATTCGAATTGCGCGCTTCGACATTGTCGTACTGATCGAGACGAGGTCGGTCGAATCCATCCCCAACGTTCAGGACAGTGAGACGTACAAGGCGCTGTTCGATGCGCTGCGGCGTCATGCCAAACATCTGCATGTGATGGCCGCACGCAACGGCAAGCGGATTGGAGACGTGGACAAGACCAGAGACGGCCTGTTCCTCTTCAACTACTTTGTCGCCGACGACGCGTCCGTGATGCTGGAGTTGTGGGACTACCTGGCCGCGTGGTACGCAGTAGAAACCGGGCTTGACAACTCCATCCTGCTCGTCCCGCTCGAGGGCGAGCACTCGGACTACAAGGCGATCAATCATGCGCGATGGGACCTGAGCGTGCCGCAATTCCTGTTGCGGCAGTTCTCAAAGAAGAGCTTCTGGACGTACGTGCTTGCGAATCTGGAGGCGAATCAGGTGGTCGCCATGCCGGCTCTGTATCGGCTCGCAGCCGGCCCCCGTGGAGCAACCAGCCCACGGCGATCCAGGGTACTGGCCACGACTGTGGTTGCATTAGGTGCGGCTCTCGCCCTGGCGAGAAGGCGCCGCGCCGGCAGGTAGTTGTCTGTACGCGAAGGGCCGTAGCAGGTCTCGAAGTGAGTCAGCCGCCGACAAAGAAAGAGGAGACGCCATGCACTGCGCTTGCCAGCATGCCAAAACACGGGAGGCCAATGCCGGCTCATGCGCCTTCACTGGAGCCACACCAGGCAGAGCCATACCAGGGGCTCGAGAACCACCAGGGCCATGCAGATATCTAGCATCCACTAATTAAGAACTTGTAGATGGCAATAGCAAGGAGATACACGATGAACCGAGAACAAGCTGAACAAGAGGTGGAGCGTCTCGCAGGCGCATGGGTCACTGCCGAATTGCACGGAGATATCGCATTCCTTGAATCGACACTCGCTGCCGACTTCGTCGGGGTAGGGCCGCTCGGCTTCATGCTCACCAAGGACGAGTGGCTGGCACGACTCCAGTCTGGCGACTTGAAGTATGAGTCATTGGACCTGGATGAGGTCAAGGTACGCGTCTACAACGAGGCAGCCGTGCTGATCGGCCGTCAGGTGCAGCGTGCAGTGTATCGCGGCAACAGTATCTCGGCGCAGCTTCGCACTACAGTGGTGTTGGTCCGTCTGCAAGGTAACTGGCAACTGGTCAGTCTCCACCTTAGCCCAATTGGGCAGCCCCCGAATTTTGGCCAGTCCTAGCCAGATCTTACGTCGCCGGCTATAGGGTTCGCATCGTCCAACGTCTGGGCAGCACAGTGATCGGACCCTTTGCCGTTGCGCACTTTGTAGCTGGTGACGAAGCACGATTTGATTTCGGTCTCTCCTCCGGAGCACCGGTCCGTCCTCCCGATCGGGCGTTCGGCCGCCGAGCTAGATTACCTCGCTACGGATTCGCCTCACTTACCAAGAGCACACGTCGCTATCTGCTGTTGCGCAATGATGGCCGGCGCTTGCCGGCGCGACGCGCATTGTAAACCGCGTGGGATCGGTATCGGTCGCCGCGATGCAGCAGTCCGGTCTGTGCCGAACCGGCATAGTCCGCTACGTTCGAGCGCTTCCCAATTTCCTGCGGTGGATTGCGCTCCGGGCCGCCCTGGCTGCTCCGCAACGTGGTCGCGATGCGTGACACGAGCGGATCAAGTTCGCCGTCACGGTGCCACGCACCGGTCGACAGCCGTTCCAACGTCCTCTTTTGGCCTGGCTCGATGTGACTACTGCAGCTGAGGATGAAACGCAAGCCTTGTAAGCGAGGGTCTGCCGCCAACACGTGTGGCACATGGACAGCCGCGCATGCGGTCTCGCTCGCGACTTCCAGGGCGGAGAAGGCACACAGAAATGCCCAGAAGTGCCCGATCGAAGCACAAGTCTGTTCTCCACCGAATGTTTACTTCACTCCCAACCTGCCCTTAACCGGCCTTTGATACGCTAGGCACCTAAGCTTCTAGGTGTATATGGCAATTGGAAGTTACGGAACATAGTCGGTCAGTCATTATTTTTGTCCGGGTCTTGGAATCAAAGCGCGCTGGTGCTCTGAAGATCGACACCTGTCGGTTGACGTTAGTTGCAGCTTCATCGAATCGGTTTGCGCATTTGGCCGTACCAACGGCTGAACAGGAGAAGGAAAGTGCGGACTCAGTTGGATCTCCTGGGCACCTTGATTGATTGCGTGGACGCCCCTCAGGCGTTGTCCCAAATCGACGATTTTGTACGGTCGGGGCGCTTTCACCAGGTGGTTACCGTAAATGTTGATTTTCTCCGCCTGGCCAGCAAGGATCGGGGTTTCCAGAACCTCGTGAATAACGCCGACCTGGTGCTAGCGGATGGCATGCCGCTGGTTTGGGCATCCCGCAGGCGGTCTACACCGCTTCCGTGTCGGGTGACGGGGATTGACATGATCCTGTCATGTGCCCAGCTGGCGGCCAGCCGCGGGTATAGTATCTTCTTGTTGGGCGCAGCGCCGGGCGTGGCACGCGAGGCCGGAGAAGTGCTCCAGCAGCGGTTCCCGGGCCTGCGCATAGCCGGCACCTATTCGCCGCCGACTACGGAACCGGCCGATCAGGAACAATGTGTCCGCATGGTGCGCGCGGCACAACCTGACATGCTCTTCGTTGCCTTTGGAGCGCCAAAGCAAGACGAGTGGATCTGTCAGCATCAAGACCGCCTGGATGTGCCCGTGTGTATGGGAGTCGGCGGTTCGTTCGACATGTTGACGGGCAATGTGCGCCGGGCGCCGCTCTGGATTCAGCGACGCGGCCTGGAATGGTTGTATCGCTTGGTACAAGAGCCACGTCGCCTCTGGAAGAGGTACATCGTCCATGACCTTCCGGTATTTGCTCGATTGATGTTCCAGTCCCGGGAGTCTACCGTTGTGTCTCAGCCCGCGACCATAGCCCGGCCGTTCGAGAGTGCAAGTACCGAAGCGGCGTTCGCTGAGCAGATCTTCGCCGGCGAAGCCAGCAGCCAGATGAGCGAGCTTGCGGTGAGAGTGGGTCAGTCTGCCTGATTCAATCTTACTTTGCTCGAGGATTTTGGCATTCGCGCGGGTCGCTTGTGCCTCAACGTGTCCTGGTACCCCACCTATTTGCGGTACACTGACGATCTGAGGTTCATTTCCTCCCAGCATCGGCAAATTACGTCTGCCTGAGGAACTAGCGTGCCTTTGTCTCAGCCCAAGAAGTCCCGCGCACGTCAATTCTCGCTCGGAGATGGACAACTATGATTGGCACCTCTCGGCGAGTGCGGGTGGCATATGCCTATCGGAGGATTCGACAACTTGGGGTTGTAAACCTTCTGCGCGGCCTCTATGTGAGACATCAATTTTCCAGCGCAGGTATTCTGTCCGTGCGCGCAGGCTGGCCATTGCCCAAAGTTGACAACATGGGCGGCTCGGTAGCGATCGGGAACTGCAGCCTTTTTCCGGGCGTGCGAATCGAGTGCTGGAAAGGCGCAAGCGTCAACATCGGCAATGGGACGTATATCAACCGCAATACTGAAATCGTTGCGGCGCAATCAGTGTTCATAGGACGAGATTGCAAGATCGCCCGTGATGTACTGATCATGGATACCGATCAGCATCCAGTCGGTAGCGCTCCGATGGTACATGGGCCGGTCAAGATTGGTGATAGGGTGTGGGTAGGTAGCCGAGTAATTGTACTGAAGGGGGTCAGCATTGGCCACGACAGTATAATCGGCGCTGGGGCAATTGTAACCAAGAGTATACCTCCCCACAGCGTGGTAGTTGGGCAGGCCGCGCGCGTCGTGCGTACATTATGCCCAGAAGGCGGGCCCTCGACACCGAATGATGAGCTGCATGGAACTCTCCGAGCGTAGCGTCTCGTGAATGAACGAGACATGTTGGCCGCGAGCCTTCGCCGGCTGATTTACGAACGAAATCCTGACGAAGTGGTGGATTTGGCGCGACGCGCGCGAAACGTTTTGGTCGCGCGCACCGGGTTGCGCCGCTGTACTTCGGTCGGTCGCTACACTCAGCTGCTAGGACGGGTGCGCATTTTCAATAAGGGCACCATCATTATCGGCAGCCATGTACGGATCCACTCAACCGTCGTGCCCATCGAGTTAGCCGCCATGCCGGGCGCCGTTTTGGAGATCGGTGACAACACCTTCGTCAACTATGGCGTTTCCATTTCCTGTCACCAATCTGTGCTCATCGGCCGGGATTGCCTACTTGGCTCCTACGTGAACATTATGGACAATACGTGGCACGATGTCCTTGAACGTCAGCAACTCCCCGCGTCCAAGCCAGTGGTGCTGCAGGATAACGTGTGGCTCGGAAATCGCGTAATCGTGCTGCCCGGTGTAACCATCGGGCATGACGCGGTTGTAGGCGCGGGCGCCGTAGTGTCGAGAGATATTCCTCCCCGGTCGGTCGCGGTGGGTGTGCCGGCCCAGGTAATCAAGACTTTTTAGACTCCGACCGGGTGGCGCGCTCGGTGCGCAGCCATCGCGAATCAGTAATGTGCAGCGCAGAGACGACATAGATACCCAACTTCCAGGCCGCGTAGGGCGGTGCCATGAACAGCGCCAGGTATGTCCGCGGCCGCTCGCGCGCCACGAGGAGGCCGCCGAAGACGTAGCAAGCAAGTCCCGCTATGACCAATCGCGCAAGCCGGTATGCC
>JAQBPC010000715.1 GCA_028287725.1 Chloroflexota bacterium
GCCGGCGTGCCAGGCGCTAGCTCTGCCCAGGTAAGCCACAGCAGTTCACGTGCCACGGCTGCGAGAGGGCCTTGGCAGCAGTAGACCGCACACTACCCTGCCCTGTCGACCCTGCGAATGAGCAGACGACAGGGCAGGGCCATTTGTCTGTGCATTCATATCCTTTTGAGCGGCACGCCTATACCGACCGGGTATGCCTCTGAGCCGGATGCCTCCGATACGATTGCCGTGCTTGGTCGGGCGCCTGCAATAGCCGACAGTGCCGTGCGCCAAGGGCGCCCGAGGTCCAATGCACCAACAGTTTCGTCGAGAGTACCGACCGCATAGCCGGCCGGTCAGGAGGTGTGGGGTGGGATGGCTTAGACGCCGCTACCTGTGGGGCCTTGTGCTCGCGGTAATGATCGTTGCACTGATCGCGCCCAGGATAGACTCATTCACGGCATCGCCAATCGCGGCGGCCGGTGCGGCCAGCGTCTTGACGCAGCACAACGACAATAATCGCTCCGGCGGAATCCTTAACGAAACAATGCTGACAACCGCCAACGTAAATGTCACACAGTTTGGCCTGCTGGGTAGGCTCCCGGTAGACGGCCAGGAGTATGCGCAGCCATTATATGTGCCGGGCGTCACTATTGCGGGGAGCAGCCATAACGTCGTCTATGTCGCCACCATGCATAACACCGTCTACGCCTTCGACGCCGACGACTTCAGCCACAGCACGCCGCTGTGGAGCACTAACCTGGGCCCCTCGGTGCCAGCATCTGACCTTGGCACCACCTTTCATGACATCGCCAACGAGGTTGGTATCCTGAGTACGCCCGTCATCGATCAAAACACCGGCACGCTATATGCGGTTAGCTTCACCAAAGAGATTGTAGGCGCCGCCACCACCTACATCTACCGCCTGCACGCGCTGGATGTTACGACCGGCGCCGAAATGTTTGGCGGTCCGGTCGTGATATCGGCGACAGTGCCTGGGTCGGGCCCGGACAGCAAGAATGGCGTGGTCAAGTTCAGAGCCATAAAGCATCTCCAGCGCCCTGCCCTGCTATTGGCCAACGGCACGGTCTACCTGGGGTTTGCCGGGCACGGAGAACAAGAACCATATCACGGCTGGCTGTTAGGCTACAACGCCGGAACCCTCGCACAAACGTTCGTCTTCAACGCCTCGCCGGACAGCCAGGCAGCCGGTTTCTGGCAGGGCGGGCAAGGACCAGCCATCGACGCCGACGGGAACATCTACCTCATCTCCGGCAACGGCCAGTTTAACATCAATACTGGCGGGTCAAACTATGGCGATAGCTTCATCAAGGTGAACCCGTCGGGTGCTGTTGCCGACTATTTCACCCCAAGTAATCAGCTGACCCTAAACAACTCGGATTTGGATCTCGGCATCGCAGGCCCGCTCCTAATCCCCGGCACCAGCTTTATCGTGGGTGGGGGCAAGCAGGGAAAGCTCTACGTCGTCGATAGCGGGAATATGAGCAAGTTCAACCCCAGCGGCGACACTGTACACCAGGAATTTCAAGTGACACCGGGCACGAATAGGCACATTGGCGGCAGCCCGGTCTATTGGAACGGCCCGAGCGCGCAACGCGTTTACCTGTGGGGTGACAGCGACCACCTTAAGGCCTTTAAGTTCGCCAACGGACTGCTCGGGACAACTCCGGACTCCCAGAGCTCGGTGACCGGTCTGGGTGACGCATCAGTCGAGATGTCGATATCTGCCAATGGGAGTACCACTGGTAGTGGCATCCTATGGGCTGTGCAGCCCACCAGTGGAACCAACAACACGCAGGAGCGGACGGGGATCCTGCGCGCATTCGACGCGTCTGATGTAAGCAAACAACTGTGGAACAGCGACCAGAACGCAGCACGCGACGCCGTCGGGAGCCGGGCCAAGTTTGTGGCGCCGACGATTGCGAATGGAAAGGTGTACCTGGCCACCTTCTCCGGCAACTTGGACGTATATGGCCTCTTACCTACGGCGTCCACCCCGACCAGCACCCCCGCGACGCCGAGCCCGACCACCACCCCCTCGACTCTGACCCCAACGGCTACGTTAGCGATCGTGAGCCCGACGGCAACGCTGGCGACGGCGAGCCCGACCAACACGCCGTCCTCGGGCGGTATCCTGTTCTCGGACAATTTTGAGGCCGACCCGGTTGGCGTGGCCCCCGCGAATTGGACGGCCACGGGCGGCGCCTGGCCCGTCACACAGGATCAGTCGCTCGTGGTCAAGCAGACTGCCTCCGTTTCTACTGCTGGCGAGCTGACGGCGGGGAATCCTGGTTGGACGGACTATACCGTGTCAGTTGACGTCAAAGCGCCAGGCGGCACCGCACCGTTCGGCATACTGGGCCGCTGGCAAAGCTTCAACAATACCTACCTGTTACTCCTGAGAGGCGGCACAACCTGGCAGCTCGCCAAGCGCGTGAACGGCACGTTTTCCCAGATCAGGGCAGGAACATTTAGCGTCGTGACGGGCACCTGGTATACGCTCAAACTGTCTTTCAGCGGTACCACAATTTCCGCGTCGATCGGCAACACGACGCTTGCGACCGTCAAGGATACCAGTCTGGCGAGCGGCCAGGTCGGCTTCCACACACTGACCACGCCTGAGTACGACAACGTGGTGGTCACCAGCCCCTAACGTGTCCTACCAGGGCGTAGCTAGAAAGATCAAATCGCGCAGGTGGCACACGACCGGTGTAGGAGGCTCGAGCCGGGCGGAGATCTGCCCGGCTCG
>JAQBPC010000033.1 GCA_028287725.1 Chloroflexota bacterium
GGATCTGGATACTCCATCAGAGGCAGAGCCCCGTGTGGGCCCCGCCTCGCCCCCCGCACTCCCGAGCCAGTATCCCGGCGCAACCTCTCGCCTGTCGAGTCTGCTTAATCCGGGGTACGAGGCCAAGTCGACTGCGCCGGCTGCGGGCCAGGATGAGATCGAGGCTCCCCAAACGGACCAGCCGTTAAGACCGCGCTCGCGGATCGGAAGCCAATTTCCAACCGCCGGCAGATTGCCCGTTGCTCCTTCAGACGGCGCTCCGACTGCACATGTTGCTGGAACCGGAGCCCCAGATCCATTCGACCTTGATGACATTGACGAGATTGATGACTTGTCGCCTAGCCAGCGAGTAAAGCCGCAAGTTATTGGCGGTGAAGGGGGCATCGGCGGCTCGCGGCGAGGCGGAAGCCGACCGTGGGCACGAAGACCTATCCAAATAGCAGGCATAGTTCTCGTTGTGATTATCGTTGCCTTGCTGGCATTTGGCTATATGCGCCGAAGTGTCTATAACAACGACGTGCAATCCGGCCGTACGTTCGCATCTGCCGGTAACTTCAACACTGCATTTACGCATTACCAAAAGGCGATTCGCGAGTGGCCATTTAACGGCTCTGCCAAGCATGAATTAGCATCGATGCAGGCCACGGCTACAGTTGCCCACAAGGTCGCCGATTCAGTGCGGGGCGCGATGTATCAGTCCCGGATGGGGCTGCGTGAATCTGCCGCGAGCCAGGCAAACGCCGACGCGGCAGCAACCGCTACGGCAATCGTCCAAGCCACGCAAGTCAGTATCGCCCAAGCGACCGCTGCTGCTCAAACTCTGGCGACTGAGGTTGCCGTTGCCCATAACCACGCTACGGCTGTAGCCGTTCTGCACAAGCGTGCCGTCGCGCGTGCCCGCGCCACAGCTACGGCCGTGGCCAGGGCCACCGCCGTAGCCAAAGCGCACGCCGTTGCTACCCGGTTGGCGCGGATAGCGCACGCAAAAGCGGTCGCTCGAGCGCATGCACAGGCCACTGTCGCGGCGGAGCGCACAGCCACGGCGATAAGCCACGAAACCGCAACGGCTATTGCGCACCGAACGGCGACAGCAATTGCCAGGGTTACGGCGACCGCCCATGCGGGAATGGTGACAGCGACGGCAGTCGCGGCCAAGGCGGCTGCAACCGCCAAGGCCGGCGCGGCCAACGCTGCGGCAACCGCCAAAGCCAGCGCAGCCAATGCCGCGGCAACCGCTAAAACTAGCTCGGCCAACGCGGCGGCGACGTCGACGGCTTCGGCACTGCTCGTCACGCATGCCGCGGCGACTGCAACAGCGCTTGCGAATCAGGCGGTCTCCGCCGCTACGGCTGCCGCCGTCAAGCTATCCGCTAATGCGACCGTGGTTGCCAAAGCCGAGAAGCGAGCTACCGCTGAGACGCGGGCGCACGCGCAGGCCACGCAAACGGCCGTCGCTGCCTTGACCAAGACCGCCTTAAGAGCCGCCGAAACCGCGACCGCTAAAGCCGTCAAAACCGCTACGGCGCATGCTCATGCGACTCCCGCTCCATAGTGCGATAATCTATCTGCTGTGGTACAGCTCGGATATTCCATAGGCCCGCAGTTCTCGGGACCTTATCAGACTTTCGAGTCGCCCAATGAAAACTATGGGCGTCTGTTGGAGGTCCTGCTCTTAGCACGTGCGAGTTCGAATTCACACAGTCTAGCCGCATCTCGGATTGGCGTGAAGCGGCGGACCTTCGCGACCGAAAAATGCCTAAATACAAAGCTGCGGGGAGCGCACCACATGTGGTGCGCTCCCCGCAGCTTTGTGTACCTGGTCGGGGCGAGAGGATTCGAACCTCCGACCTCACGGTCCCGAACCGTGCGCTCTACCAGGCTGAGCCACGCCCCGTATCGAGCCTCTGAATTATATCGGTATGCAACGAGCCTTGCCAACAGCCTCGCAGCGTGCATAGAATGTTGGAACACGCCCCTATAGCTCAGTTGGATAGAGCGAGCGCGTCCTAAGCGCTGCGTCGGCGGTTCGAGTCCGTCTAGGGGCGCACGACTCGAGAACCTCCCGCGATGGTGTGTCTACTATGCTCATGGTATAATTAAAAGAGCACATGAGCCAAATTAGACGACCCCACCGGTTCCACGAGCTCGATGTAGCGCAAGCTTATTTACGGCTGCGCCTATTGCGCGCCCCCTTCACAGCGCTACCGAGCCGGTCAACCGTTGCACTGCCCTCGCGATGCATCTCCGCAGTGTGCGCTCATGCGCACGCGCGGCTGGCGGTATTGTGCGGTGTCGCTCGTTTTGCCTGTGCCTCCACTCCGGCGCATGTACGCGCCATGTATTGTCAACATCAGGAGGCATATGTCCACCCCAGTCGACCAAGCATTGGATTCGAATTCTGATGCAACCGAATCTACACCATCCCAAACGACTGATACTACGTCCGAATCTACACCAACTCAGGCTGTTTCTGACGCAGTTGAACCAACACCATCTCTAGAAACGCCAGCTACTGTTGAATCAACGGCGCTGGCGACTTATGATGCTGCGTTAGCAGCGCTCTCGCTAGCATCTTCCGATGCTGCCAACTCAACACCGGCCGCGGTGGTCACCGATGACACCGAACCGGCACCGTCTCCAGCGTCGCCGCGCGTCCGCCGTTTCGCACCTAAGCGCAGCAACTCCGCTCCTCTCCTTGCACGCGTCGAAGCGGAGGCAGCGACTCCAGCGGTATCCGAAACGGTAGTATCTGCCGGCCCCGTGGCCGAGATGGCCGCACCAGCGGTCGCTGAGCCAGAGGCAGTGGCGCCGGCCGAGGCCGCCCCGCCTGCGCCACGGCCCAGCCGATCCCGAGCCAGGCGTCAACCAGCTCCCGCCGCGAATAACCAGGCCAACACAGGCCCAACATCCGCGGAGCCAGGTTCCGAGCTCGAGCGATCGAACACTGCCGAGCTTGCCGGAGAAGCGCAGATTGCGCCGGCAATGGAGGCGAGTGCACCCTCCGACGCGCCGGTCGAACCATCGGCGCAAGCGCCAGAGCTAACTCAGGCGCAGTCTCCGGCACGGCGATCGCGGCGCCGAGGCGCTCGTAGCGCCGCCGCGACCCAAAACGACAGCGAAATTCCGACTTCGAAGGCTGCAGAGCCGACCTCCACCGCAACCGCTGCTGAGGGCGAAGTCGAGGCTCAGGTGGCCGATTCTCCGGCCGCCCCAGGTGAGATTACTCGAACCACACGCTCGCAGCGGTCACGGCGCCGTCCGAGCCGAACTGTTAAGCAAGACCAGGCACCGCTCGTTGCGGAGCCCTCTCTCGAGCCGGTGGACAGCGTTAGCAATGCCGACGCGCCTATCATCGAAGGCGAACAGGTACGGCGCGATCCGTATGATTCGTGGCGAGTGGAAGAGGATTTGGCCTCGGACGCCCCTGGAGGAGAGCTCGACGGCGCGGAGGCATTGGCTCGCGCGCTTCTCGAGATGTTCCCGCCAAGCGACGAACAAGCAGCGCCGGCGGCGAGCGCTTTGGATGACGCGCTTGGGCCAGTCTCAGACTCTGACGAGATCGACGACACCGATGAAGGTGACGACTCGTCTGATTTGGCCGACGCCGATTTGCGTACAGATGGAGATCTAAACAGCATCGCCGAGTCGAACCGGCGACGCGGACGGCGCGGCCGTAGAGGTGGCCGGGGCCGCCGCCGTGGTGCGGCCGTTCTGCAGCCAGCGGACAGCGCTACGGAACTCCAAGCAGAGGAGACGACGGCGGCCGCTGAGGAGGCGCCGTTCGTTGCCTCAACTCAGGCCGCTGCTCCTGTGCCGACCCCCGAGCCGGCACCCACGAGCCAGGCAAACAACCTGTTTGTGCCCGAGTCTCCCGCCCGAGAAGACCGCTCTTGGCGCGATCGCGGCCCGCAGCACCGCTGGGGCAGGACCATCCCGCGCGACACGCAACCGGTCACAATGCCACCACCCAAGCCGAGTAATGGTGCGCGATTCGCGCCTATACCCCAGGCACTCCCGCCGTTGCCCGTGCAACCGAGGGTCCCGGAGGTCGCGTCGCACGCCAGCTCTCCATTTGTGATGCCCGACCTGCGTACCGGAGAGCCACTTGGCCCAGGTGAGACACGGACGGAACGGTTGCTCGAGGTACAGACGCGGCTGATGCAGGCGATGCTCGAAGGGCAAGCACGCCAGCTAGAGACGCTGACGGCCAGCGTGACGAGCCTCCACCAGGCCGTGCGCGATATTGCCACGCGCACGGGTACCCAGATCTTGCAGCCGCGTACCGGCATTTTCGTCGATGCGCCAAACGTCTGTTATGCGGCGGACAACGCCCGTGTCACTCTCGACTTTGGCCGAATGCTCAAGTACCTCTCGCGAGACCGCCAGCTTGTTCACGCACTCTCGTACTCTCCGATTATCGACGACGTTCGCGAGGGCATTCGCTACGAGACGCAACGCTTCGTGGCCCCGTTCTTACGTGCGGGCTACAAACTGATCACAAAGCCCTTGAAGCGGTTCTCCGATGGCAGCGCTAAAGGTAATTTCGACATCGAGCTAGCGCTCGACCTCATCACCATGTCGGAACGGCTAGACGTTATCGTGCTAGTCTCCGGCGACAGTGATTTTGAATGCGTCATCGAACACATTCAGAGCAAGGGTGTGCGGGTCGAGGTCGTGGCCTTCGCCTCTAACGTGTCAACTGAGTTGGTGAACGTGGCTGACACCTTCATCGATATCAGCCAGCATCTGGAGCACATGCGCCAGCTGTAGACATTTTCGTGGGCCGGCGGTCATTCAAGAGCGCCGGCCCACGAAATACCTGGGAGGCCAATGGGAGTATAGGTAGTCGATAAAACCTGCATCCGAAGCGGGCTGAAGCCCGAAGCTTGGCGAGAACTGTGAGACGCCGTGAAAGGCGTGGTTTCCAGATCTCTTTGGCGACCCACGTAGCCTAGCTGCCGGCCACCGTACCGAGATGGCGCGCAATTTCCGCGCTCAATGGCTCTATCGCATCCGCGACTTCCCGAGCCCGGTCGAGCACTGCTGGCGGTAGATTTGCCAGGCGGGCCACCTCTATGCCAAAGCTGCGATTGGCGGCGCCAGGCTCAATCCTGTGAGGAAAGACCACACCGTCAGATCGTTCCTCCACGCTTGCCTGTCGCAGAGAAACCTGCGGATACACCTGCTGCAGCGCGGCGAGCTCATGATAGTGCGTGGCGGCAATGGTTCGCGGTCGAACCGGTCCCTTCGCCAAGTACTCTACGACCGCCCAGGCAATCGCCATCCCATCGTGCGTGCTGGTGCCTCGGCCAATTTCATCGAGGATGACCAGGCTCTTATCAGTGGCGCCCTGGAGAACAGTGGCGGTTTCGAGCATTTCCACCATGAACGTCGAGCGGCCGGCCGCGAGATCATCGACGGCGCCGATTCGCGTAAAGATAGCATCGACGACGCCAATCGTTGCCTCTCGCGCGGGAACGTAGCTACCAACCTGCGCGAGGAGCACAATCAACGCCGTCTGTCGCATCCAGGTGCTCTTTCCGGCCATGTTCGGCCCGGTCAACACGACCACCTGATTCTGCGCGCCATGTGCTTCCAACAGCGAATCGTTCGGCTGAAACGACGCAACCAAGCCCTCAATCACGGGATGCCGGCCACCTTCAATGCGTACTGAATCGGAGTCGTCGACCACCGGTTGCACCCAGCCACGCTCTGCCGCGATTGCGGCTAACGACAGCAGTGCGTCGGCGGCGGCGAGATGCTTCGCCAGATCCCGCGCCTCCATCATGGCTGCAGACGCCGCTTCTCGCAGTGTTGCCAGTAACCGCGCCACTTCCGCCGACATAGTTTCCTCAGCTTCGGCAAGCCGCACCGCATGCTCTTCGAGCTCAGGAGTGGTATAGCGCTCCACCTTTTGCAGGCCACCGCGACGAATCCATGTTGCCGGCACTGCGGTATTTACGGGCACTTCGAGGAACATTCCCTGCGTGTTGGTGCGCTCGAGCTTGACCCGTGGAAGCCCAGGTAAACGCTGCAACGCTGCGATGTAGCTGGACTGCCAGGCCATGGTCTCTTCGATTTCCTCCATCGCAAAGGCCAGTGCCGCGCTAGCTTCCTTACGCACACTGTGGGAGGACTCAGGCGGCGCCAGCGTCCCCGCGGCTTTCTCGGCGAAAGCGGCAAGCTGTGGACGGGGCTTGGCCAGCATGCGCAGAAATGCCGAGCTACAGCCGTTCACCGTGTCCGCCAGATCAGGAACGACGTCCGCCACTTGCGCAAGCAAGCGCAAATCCTCGACCGAAGATCGCTTCCCAGCGGCACGGCCCGCCAACCGCTCCAGATCCGCCACCGCCTGCAGTCTGGCGCGCAGCGACTCCCGCAGTGCATCATCCGCTAGTAGCTCGGCGATGATGCGCTGCCGCAAGCGAATCTTCGGCAATTCGGTCAATGGTCGCAACAACCAGTCTCTGAGCATTCGACGGCCCATGGGCGTCGCGGTACGGTCCAGCGTCTCGAGCAGGCTTCCGTTCCTGCCAGGTGCGCGCTCGGTCTCGACTAGCTCGAGATGTCGTTGTGTCGCGGCATCCAAACGCAGTACGTCACCCGCTCCCGCCACCACCGGCGGTCCAAGCGGCGACTGCTCCGTTGCGGCCTGTGTCTCCGCGAGATATTCGACGATCATGCCGGCCGCGATCTCCGCGCTGGGCAAGTCCGCCAGCGACACATCGGGGTAGGCGGCCCGTAGGTGTGCGGCAGCGGCGCGGGTAGAGCCGACGTGTGTCACCGTTCGCCTCGCCACGAATCCCTCCGGCACGTGTCCATCCTTCGGAATCAGGATTTCCGCCGGGTCGAGCCTTTGAATCTCCGCCGCCATGCCCTCGCGATCGAACTCCCCAGCCTTGAATTCTCCAACTGAAAGATCCGTCCAGGCAAGACCAGTCACGTCGTCCTTCTGCATGACGACGGCCAGGAGGTACGTCGGTCGGTCCTCCCGTAACAGGCGAGGATCGGTAACCGTGCCTGGGGTGAGCGTTCGCACCACCGACCGCTCCCGCAGTGCATCGGTCCCGCCGTCTTCTTCCTCACAGACTGCAACTCGATAGCCGTGCGAGAGGAGTCTTGGCAGGAAAGAATCGAGCGCGTGATGGCTAAAGCCACATTGTGGCACCGGCCCAGCGCTGCCGCCGGAGGGACGCTCGCTCAACTTCAGACCCAACACACCCGCGACAAGCTCAGCGTCGTCGAAGAGTATTTCGTAGAATGAGCCGACCCTGAATAGCAGAATGACCCCGGGATGCTGCTCACGCAGCTCGAGGTACTGCCGTACCAGCTCGCCGTAGCGGCGATCGGCCGGCGTTTTGCGGGGCGGCTTACCTTGCTCGACAATCATCACGGTTCCTATGAAGTAAGTAGTGCGGCCAGGCCGGTGTAACGATTCTGGTCGCGGACATCCGCCACGGCACGGGCGAGTGCGGCATCATCTCCCACAATCACCACCGCCTGGCGTGCCCTCGTTATGGCAGTGTAAAGCAGACTTCGCGAAAGCATCGGTCCAAATGCTGACGATGCCAGCACGACGACGCCCGGCCACTCGCTGCCCTGTGCACGATGAACAGTCAGGCAGTAGGCGTGCTCGAGGTCCAGCAACTCACCGGCCTCGTAGCTGACAACGTGGCCATCGCCAAAATCCACCTGAACCGCGTCGGGCTGAATGTCGGCGACTGTGCCGGTGTCCCCGTTGAATACGGCCAGATCATAGTTATTTCTGGTCTGGATCACGCGATCGCCAACGCGTAAGGGCAATGCGCCGTGCGGTCGTTCGGCTTGCCCACGCGCAGGATTTAGCTGCTCTTGTAGCGTACTGTTCAACGCCTGGCATACGCGGGTGAGGGGGGCGACAGCCTGAACATCCGAAGCCGGCACACCAAGGCTCTTCGGCAAGAGCCTTCCCGCCCAATCGGCGCCGACTGCCGCGACGCGGCTCGGAGAGGCAGGAACGAAGATGCAGTCGACACCTTGGGCCAGCGCCGCCGGTCCGGCTAGCTCCGGCGCAAGTCCCGACCGGATACGGTGCGCGTTGGTGACGATCCGGCTTTGTGCTGCCTGCCTGAAGATAGTGGTCAGCGTGCAGGACGGCACCATATTCACGCTGAGGAGGTCGCGCAGAACCTGCCCGGCGCCAATGCTCGGCAGCTGGTCCGCATCGCCAACCAGAATCAATTGCGTTTGTGGGCCAATCGCGCGGACCAGTGCGCGTGCCAACGAAGTATCGAGCATGCTGCATTCGTCCACGATGACGACGTCGAAGGGTAAGGGTTCGCCCGGCCAATGTCGAAACCCGCTCGGCCCGGCGCCAAGCAAACGATGCAGCGTCTTCGCTTCCATGCCAACGACGTCGCCCAGGCGCTTTGCGGCCTTGCCGGTCGGCGCCGCCAGGGCGACCGATCGCTCCAGGCCCGTCAGCACGCTCACCAGGGCGCGCACTGTCGTCGTCTTCCCCACCCCTGGGCCTCCGGTCAGGACGAACATGCCACAGGTGGCCGCCGCCCGAACGGCCGTCCGCTGCTCGTCTGATAGGGAGACGGCCTTGGGTTCCGCCGCTAACGCGTGTTCCACCTGGCGTTCAGGAAGTCCCCTTCGCGTTATCAGCGACTTGATCCGCGCTGCAAGATCCTCTTCCGCGGTTACGAGGCCGGTTAACCCTAGCCCCACCGTCTCAGCTTGAGCCACGGCTTGCGGCGCCGGCTCGTAGATGCGCAGACGACCCTTCTGGCTGGATACTGCCTCCGGCAGCGGATTTGCAGTCGGCGGAGTTAGCAGCGTCGCGGGTTCCGTTGCCTCGAGCTTGACCTCAGAAACACTAAAGATTATCTTCTCTGCCGCGATCTGCTGGGTAATCGCTGCCTCAATATGCGCGACATCCACGCCCGCGACTTCAGCGGCATCCATAACCAGGTCACCACGCGTCATTCGCGTGTGGCCGTTTTCCGCCGCGCGCAGCACCGAGGCGATCACCGCGGCCTGAAGGCGCGCCGGCGAAACCGATCTGACGTCGATTGTTTGACCGATCCGGTCTGCCGCGGCAAACCCGAGCCCCGGCACCTCGGCAACCAGCCGGTATGGGTTCGCGGCGAGGATCCGCGGCGCATCAGCGCCATATGCCTTGAGCAGGCGGCCGGCGTACCTGGTGTCGAGTCCATGCTCTGTGAGGAACGCGATTATGCCGCGCAGGGCCCGATGCTCCGCCCAAGCCCTGGAGATTGCCTCAGCACGCTGCCGCCCGATCCCCGGCACCTCGCGTACGCGGTCAGGGGACTGGTCCAAAACCTCGAGCGTTTGCGTGCCAAAGACCGACACGATGCGCTTGGCCAGGACCGGCCCGATGAACCGAACTAACCCAGAGCCGAGGTATCGCGCGATTGCATCAGCATCGGACGGGGGCGTGACGGAGACGGAACTCGGCTGAAACTGTGCGCCATGGCGCGGATCAGTGTTCCAGCCCCCCTCCAGAATCAACGACTCGCCGGGCTGGACCGCCGGCATCGTTCCCACCACGGCGACCGGCTCACGTCGACCACGAATGCGCACGCGAATGACGCTGAAGCCGTTCTGTGGGTTATAAAATGTGATTCGGTCTACGGTACCTTGAAGTGTCTCCAAATCGGCTCCACGCATCGCTGCGGCACCAGGAATTGAACGTCGACGGCGCGCCCGCACATATCCCATAAGGGTGCGGGCGCGTAGCGGCGTGGCGCGTAACACGCGAAACATGTTACGCGGTCATCTGTTCCAGGATACCGCGTCTGGCGCGATGCTGCGACACCGCATTCGTCAAGGATAGCTGGTGTCCCGCGGCTACCGAACCTGCCGGAAAACATGCGAGACCCAGGGCAGGTAGCCCGCCCTGGGTCTCGCACGATGGACTTTGAGGGCCTAGTTCTCGGGGAAAACGATCACCGAACGGAGTGTTTCGCCGCGCTCCATGGCAAGGAACGCCTCGCCAACTTCATCCAGGGTGATCTCGCGTGTGACGAGCTCGTCGAGCTGCAGCACGCCTTTCGTGTACCAGTCAGTCAGCATGGGGAAATCGCGAGACGGCAGGCAATCGCCGTACCAGCTGACCCGAAGCGAGCCGCCGATGTCGAAGAATGCTTGCATGGGCAGTTCAAGTACTGGTCCAGCCCCCGGCACGCCGATCAGCACACAGGTGCCGGCGAGGTCGCGGCACAGAAGTGCCTGCAGCAACGTGTTCGGCAGGCCGATACATTCGAAGGAATAATCGACGCCATGCCCGTCTGTGAGCTTCTTGATCTGCTCCACGACGTCGCCATTCTTCGGATTGACCGTATCGGTCGCACCAAAGGTTTTTGCCCATTCAAGCTTGTTGTCGGCGAGATCGACGGCGATGATCTTGCGGGCGTTGGCAATACGGGCGGCCTGGATAACATTTGCCCCAACACCACCGCAGCCGAAGACGGCAACGGTACTGCCGGGCCGCACGCCGGCGGAGTACATGACGGCGCCTACGCCCGTCATCACGCCGCAGCCAATCAGGCAGGTCTGTGCCGCGGGCGCCGAGGACGGAATCGGGATAGCCTGGCCCGCTGCGACCACGGTATGCGTGCAGAATGTGCCGATGCCAAGGGCGGGCTGCGGCGTTCGGCCGTCTTTGGTGTGCATGCGGCGCTCGGCGTTCAAGCTATTCGCGCAGAGGTGTGGTTGCCCGATCAGACAGAAGCGGCACTTACCACATGGAGCTCGCCAAGCCAGAATGACCTTATCGCCCACTTTTGGGTTGGTGACACCAGGGCCAACCTCCAGGACGATGCCGGTCCCTTCATGACCCAGGAGAAACGGCGATTCATCGGACGCAAACCGATTCACGATATGGAGATCGGTGTGGCACACGCCACTGGCAAGAATTTGTACCAGTACCTCGCCCGCGCCTGGTGACTCGATGACCAGTTCCTCAACGGTTAACGGAGCGCCCGCCGCGCGTGCCACGATGCCGCGCCCGGATATCGACATACAGCTCTCCAATCTGCTACCGCCGCCGAGTGACAATTTTCCCCAGCGTCGCATTTAACCAATGGCCAATGTTGATGGCGGCATCCGCCACACTCGCACCAGACCTGGACGGTTTACAACACCTGGTGAACCGCCAAGCGGTGAAACTCCAGGACGACGGCCACGTCCATAGGATACAACCAGAAACCGCTGCCGCGCAGCCTGTAGTCAAATCGAGTCATCGGCCCGCAACGTCCAACAAGTCGTATGACCGTTAGCTAGGGTACGATTCCTGTGACCTCTAGATTGTGACCCCTGACGAGGAGCGTTGTCTGCTGACTCGCACGGTCATATGAATAGAGCCCGGCATTGGGATCCGTGTCCTTGGCGAGCACGAGGTATCGGTTGCTGGTCCAGCCAACGACCCTGAACCCCGCGGCAAGATCGGTCTTCCCAGATCCGTCGATATTCGCCAAGCTGGCAATCGGCCACATGTACGGAACAGTTGCACCCTTGGGGTAAATTGCATCGAGCCGCGTGTAGGCGACATGCCCTTCATCAGGTGAGATGAATGCCTGGCGACCGAATACATAGGCGCTTGGCGCCGGCAGTTTCGGCAATGCCTTGTCGTGATGGGCCGCGGCCACGTCGATGCTATAGGTCCTCCTGCCACCGAAGGTCATCACGTTGAGCGCGCTTGGGAACGGGCCCTCTCCGGACGGCAGCGTTGCGTCGCTGGTTGCATAGACAATGCTCTGGCCCGTCGGGCTGAGCCCAAGCACCTCACCGGCGGGTTGCGTATCCGTGCCGACGGGCGGAAGCCAATCCCCGACCAGGTCACCGGTCAGCGGATCGAACTCCTCAAGTCCTTTATGAAGGCCCACGAAGCCGTAGCTGTTCTGCACGAGCAATGTCGAGGGCCTGCCGTAGCGCCAACCATAGACGATGGGAACGCCTCCCGCGGAATCTATAGACTGTTGCAGCAGCACCCGCACATTACTGCCGCTTTGGTCGGTTACGACGATTCGGCTGGCGCCCATGCTGAACGTCGCGCCATTCCACGGTCCTGGCGAGACGAGCACCCAGGCAATAAACTGACCGTCCGGTGACGGCCATGCATCATAGACCTGCTCGCCGGAGGCCGCGGGCGCCGCAACCGGGGTATGGTGACCTAACACGTCGCCCAGATAGAAAGCATTGTCGTAGTACATGAACTGCCAGCCGGCGTAACGCGGCCGCTTGAACGGATACGGGCTGGGAGTTAGATTCGCCAGACCCACGAGGCCCGTACCGGCCGCCGGCATCAACAGAACCTGCACGCCGTTGGTATAGACGATCGAGCGGTCCAGGGCGCCAAAGTGAGGTGCCGGCGGTGTCGCGGACGGTTCTGGAATGCCCTTAAACGTTTGAGGTGTCGATGTCGGGCGCGCCGGCACGCGGGTTGGTGTCGCCGTGGCCTTGGCGGAGACGTGCGCGCGTGGGAGCGCCGAGGTTCGCGACGCCGCGTGGCCATTAGGCACGGTTCCGGCTACTACGGGAAGTAACAGCGCCACGCCAGCCG
>JAQBPC010000081.1 GCA_028287725.1 Chloroflexota bacterium
CGTATGGAGAAGAACTGGCGAGCGATGCGCCTGCGGTTTGGCCCGGGGCGCCACCTACTACTCCATTCGCATTGAATATTTCAAGACTGATTGGCACCGTCGGCGCGAGCGCCATCGCACCAACGGAAAAGTCGGTCGTCTGCGGAGGCACATAGAATACCGGGCTGTGCTCTGTGGCCGTCAGGGGGATTGTCAGGTTGAATGGGGCGTAACGGAAGGTAGTGAATTTATTCAGCCGGGGATCGACGAAGAATGCCTTCCTGGAATTACCCGTGTTGGTGACTTTTATCGGAACCTTCAATGCAGCGTGGCTCTGCAGCGTTACATGCGCATCATTGGGTAGATTTGGCGCCCGGACGTTTACTGAATTAAAGCTGATTTTAGCCCGAAATGGGAGCGTCGTCTGCTGCCCTGGGATATTCCGCACGAGAATCAACATAAACTCCCAGCGGCCTGCCGCGGGATCGCTCTGGTAAAATTGCAAGGCGTTCGTAAGCTTCGTGGGATTCCCCGTCACAGGATCGATGCCGGTGACCGTGCCCTGCATATTCAGCGGTTGACCGCGCGGATCGATCAGGATGCCTTCAAGGTTATAGTGCCTATCCCTGATGGATAACGACAGAGCGAGGTCGTGCTTTCCAGGCGGCACATCGAACTGATAGGGAAATACCTGCGCTGCCTCGTTCGTGCCCGGAAAACGCCCATTGCCGCCCGTCAGCCTCCCTCCAAAAGTTGCCCCAGCGACCGGCTCAATTGGGATTAGCGTGCGCAGCGTGACCGGTATCGCGACCACATTCGCTGGGGCGGTACTCCCGACCCCTTGCGAGTTAACCAGAACCTTTTCAGTAACGTCACCGGGCACGGCAGGCGTGTGCAGGGTAATCGGGATTGAAGTGCTTTGGCCCGGCTGAAGTACACTGGTGCCCGCGTCAAGCACAGTTGTAAAGCGAGACAGCGCCACATCGAGATGCACAGTTCCCGAGTAGCTGAGGATATGCTCCGGTAAATTGGCCTGAACCTTGGGCGTGAAGATGAATGCCTTCCAGGCGCCTGGCCGTGGCAACGACACTTCGACATGGCCGTACCCACTCCCGATGCCTTCAGGATTGGAGTACGCGGCGAAGCGTCCAGCGGGATCGATAAGTACCAGCGCCACATAGCCACTTGGATTCTTCAGGGTATCAAAGGCAATAGCCGCGTCGAGTCGCTGGGAGCCGGAGGGGACGGTGAATGCCTGCTGCACGTAGGCGCTTAGGCCATAGCCCAGGACGTGGCTGGTAGGCGCGGTCGAAGGGGAGAGCGTTAACGCAAACGCGGCGTGGTTAAAGGGCTTCTCCATCACATTGGCGCTCAGGCGCACATTTTGCGAGGATGCCCCTACATTCGTCACCTGCACGGGAAATGTTTCCGGTGCATTCGGGGTGCCTGTTGCCGACAGCGACCCCGAAGGCGTACCGGGATTGACCAGAATACTGTCTCCCTGTGGCGCTGGATGACCGGCGCCGTCCTGAATGGAGAGGGCGGCGCGCACTGCACGGTAGCTATCGATGAGTCCGGCGCCTTGCTCGTTGCCGGTATTACCCAGATCGGTTGCCGTGCTCATGATGATCCGGCGCACCAACTCCGGCGAGGGTGTCGTGCCACCGTGGGTGCTACGATACGCCTGGATCACCAGGGCAGCCTCTCCGGCAACCAACGGCGCTGATTCGCTCGTCCCGTTGGCTAACTGGAGCCGAGATGGCCGGTTAAGATTGTCGGTACATGCCGCGTACATGTGGACATCCGGGGAGCAAAGTGCCCACCCCTTATCGCCTCCCGCCACAACGTCCACATTCCGGTTCGCACTTTGCGAGGGCCCGCTCGATGAAAGCGCGGAAATGTTGTTACTTACATAGCCGCCCTTACCGAATTCGAAGCCGTTCAAGTTAAGCTGCTGGTAGCTACGGAACTGCGTGGTGGCGCCCACCGTAATGACGTTTTGGTCGCTTGCGGGGGTAATCAACCGGCCCATGTTGCCGCCATCCCCGCTGCTTGCAACGACCGTAACGCCTGCCGCCACCGCGGCGTCGTTGGCCAGGGATATTGGATTACTCGCATTGTCCGGGTACGCGCCGATGCCCAGCGATTCGCTCAGTACGTCGACATGATCGACCTGGACTGCGTATTGGATTGCTTGCACGATGCTCGAGGCATAGGGCACCTGGACTGGGCCATTGATGCCGTTGATCTTGAATCCATAAAGACTGGCGCCCGGCGCCATACCCAGCACGCGAATCTTGCATGGCGTCGACGGCGTAGGGTAGTCGGGACTAACCCACACTCCTGCTCCATCCGGCGATGCAGACGACACAGGCTTGGTGACATCGTAGAGTGTGCGTCCCTGCGCGCCGATTGAGCTTGCGTCTAGAAATGCTTCACCGCCCGCCGTCCTAAAGTTCGGACCAGCGCCGCTGAAATCCTTGAAGTCGGCGAACACCTGGGATCCATCGGCTCGGATGAAATCGGGGTTATGGATGTCTAGGCCATCGGCAAAGAAGGCCACTTTCACCCCGGCACCTGTGATCTTTGCGCCAGAACCGGTCGTCAGATTTTGGGCCTGAGGAGTCGCACTATCGGGAAACGCGGTGTGCGTAAGTTGCAGCGCCTCGGGCTCGAGCGATATTCCGGGGCTGCAGGCTGTCGCACTGCCTCGAGACCGATGGGACAATTTGATTTCCGCGTCTACATCCGGAGTTCGACGGGACCGCAGCAAGTTTGCTGCGGCCGAGGTTAGACGCTCTTTACTCATGCGGCTGACATGCGAGGTTGATCCCAACAATGTGCTACGCGGTGCAGCGCCTTGGATCAGGCGGTCGGGGACAACCGCACGCACATCAGGATAGGAACGAAGGCGCCGAACTTCGGCGTCGGAGACCGTCGCCGTCACGCCATTGATGAGATGGAGCGGGACGATGTGCTGCGCGTGTAGGCTTGTGAGCTCTGCAACTATCGGAGCTTGGTCGATATTGAACGTCGCGCGACGCGCCACTGTGAGCGAGCGCTTGTCCCAAACGTTGGCGTGCTGGTTCCGCAGAAGGATGATCACATGTTCCGTCGCACCCTGACCGAGCCGCCGAATCATCGCCGCGTCTAGCGATCTGTCAATGGCGTGCCTTGCGATCTCGGTGTGAGTAGAAGAGTAGCTGGGCGCCGAGGGTGCGGCGTGGACAGTTGTGACAAGTGGAATAGCGAGGTTTGCTAGAACCAGCATGCGCGAAGTCTTCAATGTTCGCATTGACAGCCCCTAGGATTGGTGGATTTTCTCACGAGCTCGAGAGCGGTGAGTTGAGGAGAATTAGTGACTGTTCAGGTTGGACAGCGCGTCGAACCTATGCTGGCGCTACCACACCCGCGCAGAAGCGGGCACGCGGCCACTGCGAAGTGAAAAACTATTGAAGACGCTTCCACAATTGGCATCGCCATCGCATGTACATGATCAAGCGAGTGGCGATTGGAAGCAAGCTTAGCTATGCCGGCGGCGACATGCCGAGAAGCTTGCCATGCCGACCAGGGTATCTGCCCGCACAGCAGATACCCTGGTCGGCATGGCGCTAAAAACTC
>JAQBPC010000161.1 GCA_028287725.1 Chloroflexota bacterium
GACTTCATGCAGCTCACGCCGGATAGAACGGCGACGGTGACGTTCGACCCCGTGCAGCCCGGCACACTACAGGTCTCTGTCTCCGGACCGGTTCCTTTCGGCAGCACGAACGTCGTGGTCGCCGCCATCGAGCAGCAAGCGGCGGACGTGCCGGACCCGGACCTTGGGTGGGCCACCGCGTCAAGTCAAGGAGCAGTGGTCACGCTGCACCTGCAGACACACAGAACCATCCTCGCGCGGCGGCGCAGTGCGGTTGGTACCTGGAGCGGCTCGCTGCAGGCCCCAACGTCCGGAGGTAGGATGCGCCTGGTGCTGCGCGAATACGAGAGCTATCCAGGGGACACGGAGCGAACTACCGTGCTAGCGAAACGGATCGTCCCGCAGAATCGAACCGCCAGCCGATTGGTGTACGCCGCCGTGATTGACCTGCTGCTGCCGCAATAGCGGCCGCCGTGGTGCAGGGGAAGACCGAGACCGAGTACGGTGGCGGCGTAAGCCGGCAGATTAGGGGGATATGAGATGCGCGTGCAGCAGCCGCACACACCGAGCGATGGCAGATTCAGAACTGCCGCGGACAGTAAGCCGGGCCGCTCGCGCGACTTCAGGAAGTTAGCCGCCTTGCTGCTCGTCGCCTGCCTGGGCATTGCCATGCTGGCCTGGCCGGGCAGCACGCGGTCTGCTCGCCAGCAGGATCCAGCATCGGTTACCGTTGATCCCGCGACAGGTTTCGCGGGCAGCACCTTTTCAATCAGCGCCACGAGCTTTCCCTCGTACACCGATCAGTACCCGGCATTCTTCCAGTTCGACATGAACGGACAGCCGGTCACGATCGGCCAACAGACGATTGCAAGGTGCCCTTATACTCGCGCCCTAGTCTACGGCTTTGGCAGGTCATGCGGCCCGGATGTTCTGGTAACGGTACCGGCTGGTGCGGCGCCCGGCCCTCATACCGTAACGGTACATGTGCCGAATGCCAACCCCCTGCTGGTGGGTGGCTCCTACGACGTGCAAACTACCTATACCGTGATCGCACAGGATACCGCCACGCCGACCAACACAGACACACCTACGGCGACTAGCACGGCGACCCAAACGCCGACCGCGACTAGCCTGACGAGCGCATCGCCCACGAGCACGGCGACCGCGACTGCCACCAGCCTGACGAACGCCTCAGCCACAAATACGGCGACCGCAATTGCAAACAGTACATCCTTGGTCACCAGCACGCCCAACAGGGCCACAGCCACATTGACGGCTACCGCCACGTCTACGCCGAGGAGGCCGGTGGCCTTGTTGGTTCAGCCGCTCTTCTCGATCGGCAAGCTGGTCCTGACCGTCCGCGGCCAGCCTTTGGCGCCAGTCAACATTTCACTGGCTATCGAACGCGGTCAAAAGGGCGCTCTTGCCACAGTCTATCGGCTGAAGAAAACCGGCACGCTAGACACGGCAGGCAGCTTCTCCACCGTGTTGCCCATCACCTATCACGGCCGAGGCCTGGCCGCGCTCGTCGTGATCGTCCACAGTGCATCAAAGATCGTTCGGCTGAGTCGCACCTATCACTATAGCGGCTAAGTATGGGTAGCCCACACAGAGAACCATTTTCTGTGTAATCTGTGGCCTCTGCGCGTTCTGTGTCATCTGTGGTTCAGCGGGTCCGGCTACCCCAACGACGTCAGGAACTCGTCGATCAGGAAGCCCATGTCCTCGGGACCGGGGTGCGCCTCGGGGTGGAACTGTACGGCGCGAAAGGGCGATGAGCGATGGCGAATGCCCTCGTTGCTGCCATCATTCGCGTTCCGGAACCAGGGCTCCCAACCGTCAGGCAGGGTCGATTCGTCCACGGAGTAGCCGTGGTTCTGGCTGGTGATGTAGCAGCGGCCACTATCCAGGTCGACGCAGGGCTGATTCTGGCCTCGGTGTCCCCACTTGAGCTTGTAGGTGTCGGCGCCGGCCGCAAGGGCCAGGATCTGGTTGCCGAAGCAGATGCCGAAGGTGGGCGTGCCGCGATCGAGCAACCGGCGCACATTGGCGATCGTCGGAGCGGCGTCCTGCGGATCGCCGGGCCCGTTGGAGATCAGCACACCATCGATCGCTTCATCGCAGGCGTGTGGATCCATGTTCCAGGGCACCTGCACCACTCCGGCGCCACGGGCCAGGAGTGCTCGCAGAATATTGTTCTTAACGCCGCAGTCCAACACCGCTACCGTGGGTCCGGTCTGACCGGCAGCCGGACGGATCACGCGCGGTGATGTGACGGAAACCTCCGCCAACAGGCCCGAAAGGTCCGCTGCGGGTACCACGGCGGCACGAGCCTCCTCGAGGCTCGCAGCCCGCACAATCCGCCCGGAGAGCACCCCGTCGTGTCGCAAATGCTGGGTGAGAGCACGGGTGTCGACACCCTCAACGCCCGGGATGCCGCGCCGCGCCATCCAGTCGCCAAGGCTCATGGTGGAGTCGTGGTGGCTCGGTTCCGCACAGTAGCGAGCCGCCACCACGCCGCGCACCTGGATGTCGCCGGATTCGAACTGCGTGGGTATACCGTCTCGCTCGAAGTACGGCGGCACCCCATAGTTGCCGATCAGAGGGTAGGTGAAGACCAGGATCTGCCCGCAGTATGAGGGATCGGTCAGGCTTTCAGGGTAGCCGACCATGCCGGTAGTAAACACGACCTCGCCACTGGCCTCTACCGGTGCGCCAAAGCTTTGTCCGGGGTAAACGGTGCCGTCCGCCAGCACCAGGAATGTATCGCTCATTAGATCCCTCTCTCCACGCAGTCCTCTTTAAGTGTAGGGGCGGCATGGGAGGGGAGTCCAGTTGATGAGCGCCGGAGCACTCGGCAACTGGCATATCCAGCCGCCGGTTATCGAAGGCTTGCGGGATAGTCGTGTCCCTGATACCACGGTTCCAGAGGCGACGGAGGCCCACCCGGCGTGCGATTCTCATATGCGCAAGCCGTGGCGATTGCTGCTTATGGCGTCTGATCAACCGTTCCGGGTTGCGTCAGGGCCTTTTTTTATGCGAATACTTATGTACGCGAGAGGAGAAATCGTTGACCAGCCTAACCCTGGCGGCCATTTTCGTGGGCGGCGGCACCGGCGCCTCGTGCCGATATGGCGTGGGGCGGTTCGTCGGCGCCAGTTACCAGGGGGAATTCCCGCTCGGTACCTTTCTGATTAATGTGACGGGTTGCTTCGCGCTAGGCCTGCTGGCCACGCTGCTGGCGGCGACGCACCGTGACACATCCCTGCCGACCGCGCTCCTCGCCACGGGCTTCCTAGGCGGTTACACCACGTTTAGCACCTTTGCCCTCGAGGGTGTGCTGCTGTTTGAAGACGGCAGACGTTGGTTGGCCGCGGCCAACTTGCTAGGTTCGATCGCCGCCGGCCTCATCGCCGCCGCGGCCGGTGCCGGTCTGGGTCAGCTGCTGTAGCGTTATGGAAAGGCCGAAGCGAGCAGCTATGCCGCGTGCGCTCATAGTCTTTCTTGGCGGGGGTATTGGCGCCAGCCTGCGGGCGTTGTTATTCGACTCACTCGCGTCATGGGGCACGGTAACGCCCGTGCTTGCGGCAAACCTGACCGGAGCGTTCGCGCTCGGTGTGGTGTTCGTGCTGGCGCATGAAGGAGGCGTGCTTCGAGCGGAGACCCGGCTGTTCGTGGCAGTAGGCGTGCTCGGCGGCTACACGACGTTTAGCACCTTTGCCTGGGGAGCCGATCTGCTGTTGGCCGGGCACGCACAGATCGAAGCCTTCGCCTACGTATTCGCCAGTCTTATTGGCGGGATCGTAGCGGTGGTCGCGGGGTTGATCGCCGGACGCGGACTCGTAGCGTTGCTCGGGCGCGGTGGCCCAGGTGACGCCCAGCGGGCCAGGAACGCTTCAGCGGATATGGATTCGATCGAAGCTGAGGATCGCGAGGCATCCGCGTGAATGCAGGGATGGCCTATCGGCGCGGCCGCTGGACCTTGCGAAGCGAAACAAAATCCTGTCGACCCACCAGCAGCAGGGAATGCCTTTTGCTCAGCGATCGTATAAAGTAAAAGGCGCAAGAGCGTGGCCAGGACAGTGCGCAACGTCAGGGGCTACGGAGCGGGAACAACTATCCACGGACAGCAGGAGCCGGGGCAAAAGAGGCGCCGTACTTCTCCGTTGACGTGTAATGCTGCCCCAGCTACCCTCAATGGCAAGATGAACGGAAGGTGAATGGTGGGGCGGCGCGGCAACCGATGAACGGCACCTATGATGCAAGTTCAAACTCACCCAAAGACATAGTAACGCCCAGGCAGTCGCCCCCCACTCAAGCTAACGGGTTTGCCACCGATGGCCGCCCGTCTACGCTGCTGATGGAGCTGGTAAGACATGCCTTGGAAGGCATACGCCGGCTTGAGCGAACGTCTCTGCCGGTGTGGGCCACGCCCCTGGCAATCGCGAGCCTTGCCATGATAGTCATCCAGTCGATGGATCACGGCTACATCCGTACTCAGCAGGCACTCGCGGTGGTCGTGGCCGGCTTCTTGGTAGTCCTCTTCGTGTCGCTGTATATGGCGCTCACTCGACCGGGCCGCCGGTTGGTAACGCTTCGCCAACGGCACGCTACCGCGCTTCTCATCGTGCTGCTGGCAGGTAACACTGTCGTGCATGCGGTGATGGCGCTGCCGCTTTTGGCCCATAACCAGCGCTACACCAACGACGCGGTGACCGTGACCGACTGTGCCGCGCAAATGGTGATGCACGGGGGTAACCCATACAAGAACGTCCACATGCTCACCTGCCTGGATAGTCATGGGCTTGGCTACGCTTCCACCACGCCTAAGGCGGCCGGCGCATTCTGGCAGCTCACAAGCTATCCGCCGCCGGCCTCAGCCAAATGGAAATGGGTCCTCTATCACATATACGTTAGGGACCTGGAGCATGAGCGCCGCGATCCTAACTTCGTGACCGCCGCCTTCGAGAGCCGCTTCAATTACCCGGGCGCGGCATTGCTGGTCGCCATCCCCGCGCTCATCCTTGGGCTCCGTGACCTCGTGCCTCTGTACCTTGGCATTATCGTGCTGACCGGGATCCTGATTTACCGGCGTGCCGATCCGCGAGTACGCCTGACAACCGCACTCTTGTTGCTGGGTAATACACCCTTGCTATTGGACGGCTTGGGTGGCCTTACCGATGCCACCTATGCGCTGTTCCTCGTGATCTATTGGTTCAACCGCGAACACCCGATTAGGGCCGGTCTGCTGCTTGGCCTCGCCGTGGCCAGCAGGCAACAAGCGTGGTTCTTCGTGCCGTTCTTCCTCTTCCTGGCCTGGCGCACCCAGGGTAGGCGTGGCCTGTTGCAGCAGGCAGGCATGGCGCTAAGCGTTTTCCTCGCGTGTAACTTGCCCTTTATCCTGATGAGCCCCGGCGATTGGCTGACGGGTGTTCTTGGCCCGATGCACGACCCTATGTTCGCGCTTGGCGTGGGCCTGATTGTATTGCCAATCGCGAAGGTCTTGCCGCTCTGGCCTGCTATCGTGTACCTCTTCCTTGAAATTGGGGCATACGCGACCGCATTCCGCTTCTTCATGCAACGCTGCCAGACATCGCCAGCCCTTGCCATGATGCTTCCCCTGCTGCCCATGGCTTTTGCCTGGCGCAGTCTGCATACCTATTTCATGTTCCTGCCCATGCTGGCCATCGCCGCCCTCACGAGCCAGGGCACGTACCTCGCGGACGCCGAGACCCGCGGCGATGGTACGCCGCGTCGGACCCGGACGACTTACCGAATCGCCACGCAACCGATGCGGGAACAGCAGCTCACACCTCAGGTAGGTGAAAAGCTAGCCTCCTACTGACACACCTGGCGTTTGATCGCGGTGCTCGTCAATAGGTCGCTCAGTGTCGGGCCGCCAGACGCTGTACGGTGGTCGTACAATCGCGTGACGGTGAAGTTACTGACCACGCGCTTCCCAGATAACACGGCCAGCACGGCTTCCGGTCGTATTCCCCCGGTTACAGGGTTCGGCGTTGCCGTGACGGGAGTGTTTGCGACGAACAGCAGCGTATGATACGTCCCCGGCGGTGGCGGCCAGAGGAGATATTGGTTGGCGTCGCTGTAGACGCGAGGGTGCCCAGGCAGGTAAAACGCCATCTCGGCCGCCGTACCGTAGGTGTCCGCCACCAGCAAGGTGGCGCGACGGTCGCTCGGCGGCAGGCTGCTCAGCACGGACGACACCAGGCGCGCGGCCATCGGCCAACGCGGCTCCGGCTGCAGCAGCGCGGCGTCGATCCGCGCCGCCGTATCCATCAATAGCCCGGAACCTCCATCTACAGTCGTCGTGCGCGTGTTATAGGCCGTCTGTAAGCCACCCCACTCTACGACGCCGGCAATGAGTAGCAGGGCGCAGCCCAGCGCCAGCAATGCACGCCGGGCCGATTGAACCCGCTGGGCCAGTGTCGCCAAGAGCACCCCAGCCGAGACGATTGCCGAGAAATAGCCGGGCGCCGCCCAGTGGCGCACCCCATGGAGCAGGAAGAATACGACGCCGATCACCAAGGTGCAGCACGCTAGCAACAAGTGCCCGTCATCTCGCTCGCGCAGGCCCTTGTTAAGAGAGAATGCAGTCCCGGCAACGAGCGCAACTGCCAGTAGCGGTCCAACCAGCGTCACCTGG
>JAQBPC010000168.1 GCA_028287725.1 Chloroflexota bacterium
AGCCGCATACTGCGTCAGCGTGTGGGTATGATGCCCCAACAGAGTGCTCTCTATCCGCAAATCACGGTTGCGGAGGCGCTGCGCCTGTTCTGTTCGTATTACGCTGACCCGGCCGACCCGGCCGAGCTGTCCGTCCTCGTCGGGCTTGCCGATCGCGCCGACGCGCGTTTCAAGGTACTCTCCGGCGGCGAGAAGCAGCGACTGAGTCTTGCCCTGGCATTGGCGGGACACCCCACCCTGGTATTTCTCGACGAGCCCACCGCGTCGATGGATCCGCAAGCCAGATTGATTACCTGGGATTTAATCACTTCACTGCGCTCTAGTGGGGTAACGGTAGTGCTCACCACTCATTACCTCGAGGAAGCCCAGCGACTTGCCGATCGAGTTGCAATTCTTGACCACGGCAAGTTGGTGGCGCGTGGCACGCCCGCGGATCTCACCGGTCGCGCCGGTGGCGTTGTGCGGTTCTTAGCGCCGCCAGGCCTTACAGCGGATGGACTTCAGAGCCTACCAGGATGTTCAGCCGTGCTCGAGGAACGACCCGGCGTATTCGCGTTACAAAGCGACGACCCAGACGAGCTACTGATTGAGGTGGCGTTGTGGGCACGCGCTACCGGGGTGCGGGTGCGCGATTTGCACGTCGATCGTGCCACCCTCGAAGAGGTGTTTCTCCAACTTACAAGTGAGCTCGCCCATCCATGAGAACCCTACGAGCGCAATCTATAATGGAATTCCGGCTCATGCTGCGGCAGCGGGAGACGGTATTCTTTGGCCTTTTTCTGCCGGTGATGTTTCTCTCGTTCGTCGGCATCGCCTTCAAATCGGGCGTGTACAAGGGGTACACCACAATCGACTCCCTCTTGCCGCCATATTTGGTGATGGCCGTGATGTCCGTCGCCATAGTCAATCTTGGCATATCGTTTGCAACGCAGCGTGCCACCGGGGCGTTGAAGCGGTTCGGCGGCACGCCGCTGCCGCGGGCTACCCTGCTCGTCGCCAAGGTGCTTTCCAGCGCCGCGCTTATTGCCGTTGCCTGCGTGCTGCTGATCGTCGTGGCGGTGGTCGCCTATAAGTCACAGCTTCACGGTGACCCTGCGTCACTCGCCGTCGCTCTCGCAATCGGCATACTCGCATTCTCGGCTATCGGCGTTGCTCTTGGCGGGACGATCGCGGCAGACGGCGCCGCGGCCATTACCAACGCCATTTACCTGCCGCTTCTCTTTCTGGGCGGTAGTTTCATACCGGTCGACAAGATGCCGACCGCGCTGCGCGACATCGCGCTTTTGTTGCCGCCCGCACATCTCACCGCTGCGTTACAGACGATTATCGTGAAGGGCCAGAGTCTCCCAAATGCGGGCTGGGATCTGGTAGTTGTGGTGGTTTGGGGTTTGCTGGCGGCTGCGGTTGCGTCGCGTCGCCTGCGCTGGGAGTAGGCGGCGCCACATCCAATAGCAGGACAATGCCGGCAAGAATCTGCCCAAGGTTTGGGCCTGCCCAGCTACCCTCGCGATTCGCATGTACCGATGCTCTGAGCAAGCCTTCGCGAGGCAGTGCTGTGATCTCGGCCGTCCCCTGACCATGGCCGGGGCGCGTAAGGTGCCAGTGGGACGACCCTGGCACTGTGCGGAGGCTTCCCATGTGGCGCACAATAACGCATTCTGCCGCGGCAAACTGAGTTACCGCGGCAGCAATGCGCTCCTGCCCAACAGATGCAGGCATCTGGACCTGGATATGACGCACGCACCTGCCCAGTTCTGGCCTGAGATATAGGGCGGTACGAGCTTCGCAGCCTAAACCTGGTCCGTTGCTATTTGGCCCCAGGCGGAGGAGCTGCACTCCTGCGTTTGATCTGCGAGGCTCGATACGCCAGGAACAGATAGGCGATCGATAGGATGGCGTACAAAACCGGCAACGCGAAGCTGGCCACGTTGAGGCTTGGATGCGTGGGCGCCACCGGCACTGCGGGGACCGCGGGTAGCGGCTTCACATGATGTGCAACCGCATTCAGGTACGCCACATGCTTGGTGTTATACGTCATCTGCGCGGCATGATATGCCGCGACCTTGGTCGGATATGTGCTTTGGTCGTGATTGTAGCTTGAGATGGTTGTCTGTATCAGCAGAATTGAGAAAAACAGACCAATGATCCCAAAGCCAGCATAAAACCGGGGACCGCGCTGTTTTCTGACCCGCGTTGGGGCAGCTGTGGACCGCTGTCGGGCCCCGGTGGTGGACTGTCGTGGTGCTTTGCGCAGCGAAGCCACTGCCGTTGTCGCGGCAGCAGCTCTTGCCTCTACGCGCCCCGCAAGCGTACCGGAAGATCCGGCACGCTCGCGTAATTGTCTCTTACGTTCAGATATTCGCACTAGGGTAGGACTTCTACATCCAACTTTTTAGAGCTATCTACCAATCGCTGAGCGTCGCGAACCTCTTCCTCAGAGGCGAACTCGAGCACCAGGCCCGCCGCCTTGAGGGCGATGTTCCGGGTGATCGGGTTGGACACTTTGAAGCTATCCATAAGAAGCTCGGCTTCCTGCTTGGTGACGGCCAAAAATTTTGTCTCTTCCATCAGTATACCTACCTGTTTCGACGATGCACAGCGGCGTGCATCAATGGTCTACTATCGGCCGCCCGTCACAGAATTGTCGGATCGAGGCCCCTGCTTGTTTGTTCCACTGCGGTTAAGCTCTGCGGCTCACCGCTCGAGATATTTGTACCATGTGACAAATGTCAGGCGAATAGCAAAATGGTACTATAAACGAGCCCGGCTGTGTGCCCATTTACGCACCACTTTCGATGCCTGCATGACGAAGTTGAGGGACACGCTTCCCCTGGGCTGAGTGGTATGCTGAGGACGGACCAAGCTTCGGCCCTCCGTCTCCGTACCAGAAGTCGGCGGTTAGCTCACTCGACCCAAGCGATGTGCCAACGCGCTACATTGGTCCAGTAGAGAGGACGTATCAATGACCTCTATTCAGGACATCGCGCTTCGTGGCGCCCCGCACGGCGACACATTGCAATGTCGTGGCTGGCAGCAGGAAGCAGCATACCGCATGCTGCTGAACAATCTCGATCCGCAAGTGGCTGAACGGCCGCAGGACCTTGTAGTCTACGGTGGTCTCGGAAAAGCGGCCAGAAACCACGAGTGCCTTGCCGCCATCCTGTCGACGTTGCGAACGCTGGCGTCAGATGAAACATTGCTGGTGCAATCCGGGAAGCCGGTCGCCGTGTTCCGCACACATGAGGCGGCGCCCCGCGTCCTGATCGCCAATTCAAACCTTGTACCGCAATGGGCTACGTGGGACGAGTTTCGCCGTCTCGACCAGCTTGGGCTGATGATGTACGGTCAAATGACGGCCGGCAGCTGGATTTATATCGGCAGTCAGGGCATCCTTCAGGGCACCTACGAGACTTTTGCCGCGGCTGCCAAAAAGCGCGGATGGCAGGACCTCACGGGGAAGGTCGTTCTCACGGCGGGCCTTGGGGGCATGGGCGGCGCCCAGCCACTCGCCATCACCATGCTCGGCGGCGTGGCAATCTGCGTGGAAGCTGAGCCGCAGCGCATTGTGCGCAGGCTCGAGACCCGCTACCTGGATGTGCGGGCAGCCGACTACACCGAGGCAATTCATCTCGCGGAGACCGCTGCCCGAGAGAGGCGCCCGCTCTCGATCGGTCTCGTTGGGAATGCCGCCGACCTTTTCCCGAGATTCCTCGCCGATGGGGTGAAGCTCGACATGGTCACCGACCAGACCAGCGCGCACGATCCGCTAAACGGCTATATTCCCGCGGGCATAGACCTGGAGTCGGCCGCGGCGCTCCGGGCATCCGATCCTGGCAAGTACATCAGATTGGCCGGCGAAAGCGCGGTTCGGCATGTGGCGGCGATGGTCGGCTTTCACCGGTCCGGCGTAGAGACTTTTGACTACGGCAACTCCTTGCGCGGCCTGGCAAGTGAAAATGGCTATGCCGAGGCCTTTGAGTACCCAGGGTTTGTGCCCGCATACATTCGCACGCTGTTCAGCGAGGGGAAGGGGCCGTTCCGCTGGGTCGTTCTCTCCGGGGACCCAGCCGACCTGGCCGCAACCGACGAGGCGGTGCTCGAGGAGTTTGCCGACAATGAGCATGTATGCCGCTGGATCCGTCTGGCGCGCGAGAAGGTCGCCTTTCAGGGCCTGCCTGCTCGCATCTGCTGGCTCGGATACGGTGAACGGGCCCGGCTTGGCGCCCGCTTTAACGAGATGGTTCGAACTGGGAAGGTCAGCGCCCCCATCGTGATAGGCCGCGATCACCTTGATGCGGGTTCCGTCGCGTCACCACATCGGGAAACTGAATCGATGCGAGATGGCTCCGACGCAATCGCCGATTGGCCGCTGCTGAATGCCCTTTTGAACACTGCCTGCGGTGCGTCGTGGGTATCTCTTCATCACGGCGGTGGGGTTGGCATGGGCAAGTCCATCCATGCAGGCATGGTTATCGTGGCCGACGGTACCGCGCAGATGGGCGATCGTCTGGAGCGGGTACTCACCGCAGACCCTGGTATGGGCGTCGTGCGGCATGTCGATGCCGGCTATCCCGAGGCGATCACCGCCGCACGCGAGCATGGTCTACATATCCCCATGATGACGTAGTCGACTGGGCACGGGGCGCGCGGTAAGAGGACGGTTGCCGGCAAACAGTGACACAATAGACTAAGCAATCGCACGCCCATACAGAAAATCAATCATCTAGCAGCGATATGAGCAACGCGGGCAGCCAGCAATGGTTGCGCACCACAACAGGAAAGGGAACAAAGCATGCAGTTTCAACATTCAATCGCAATAGCAGCGCCACCGCAGGTGGTTTGGGATTTTCTCTGGGATGTCGAGCAATTGGCTCACTGTATCCCGGGCTGCGTCGAGGCGAAGGTCATCGAGCCTCACGTGCATTACACGGCTCTCGTAGCCGACCGTGTTGGGCCGATAAAACTCAAAATGCCGCTCGATCTCGTGGTCAAGTCATCTGAGAATTTGCAGCGGCTGCACGTCGAGTGCAACGGGAAGGATTCGGCGCTGGGCAGCAGCGTCAAGGTCGACATCATTGCCGTGCTGACACCTGACGAGCCCGGCACGGTTCTCGCGCTTGACGTGACCGCGGAGGTACGCGGAAAGATCGCCGGGCTTGGCTTCGGGCTCTTCAAGCGAAAGTTCGACGACATCATGACGCAATTTGGTCGTCAGGTGAAGGCCACGATTGAGCAGTCGCAGCAAGCCGTAAAGCAGGCTTGATCGAAGTTATTTGCCCCGTATGATGCGCGCAGCTTGCCGAGCGAGGATTGGATCCCATTGGTGAGCTGCGCCTTCTTCCAGCATGGTGATCACCCGTTGCGTCGAGAGTGTCTCACGCCTGTACGAGGCCCGCATCATGGTATCTACATTTTCGGCGACGGCAAGGATGCGCGCGCGAAGGGGTATCGCGTCCCCGGCAAGCCCGAACGGGTAGCCCTTGCCGTCCCAGCGTTCGTGATGGTGCAGAATGCTGGTTTGGATGGATTCGGGCAGGCCGACGCGAGCGGCCAAGTCTCGTCCGAGGCGTGCGTGTTCAGTCATTTTCTCGCGCTGGTCGACCGTGAGCGCGCCTCTCACTCCCCAAACTGAGCTGTCTAAGGCAATCTTGCCGACGTCGTGCAGCAACGCGGCACGCATCAAGCCTTCGATGTGCCGATGCGGAAGCACCACGAATTCGGCCAAGCTTACGGCAACGCGCGCTACGCCTCGGCCGTGACCGATATGGCCCCACTCTTCCTCCTCCTGCTTGTCCACCGCGTCCAGGAGTTGTTGCTCTGTGGTCATAATCGGCACTTGTACTATCGACGACGTATTCTCCATGACGTCTCCGCTGGATTTGACGCGCAACTCAGCCGCGACTTTCAAATCACGTAGATGCTCTTGTGCCGCATGCTCAAATGAGAGCTTGAGCAATCGATACGAGCTATCTTCGCCGATAAATATCGTGGCGCTGAGCTCAATCTCGGAACTATGCCCATTACCACGAACTTGAATTTCTTCCCTGCTGCCGGTAAATGGCCCACTAAGATGGGAATAGACCACGCGGTCCGGCGCTAGCCCTTGCACTTCCTTGACCGTAAGCGACTGGCCCTGCAAATTGGTCGTGGTGAATACGGCCATCGTTCGCGTACTGCCACCTCCGAGGAGGCTGACACTACGACCAGACCCAGGCCGGCATTCATAATCAACCGTGGAAAGCATCTTGTAAACGAGGGACGCCGGTGCAGCCACGGTGATCAGCTGTTGGGCAACGTCGACCTGTTTCACTAAGGCATCTTCCCACTTTACAAGAGAGTAACAATACTCTATCGGGTATTAACCGATACGGGTATAGCCCAGACAGGGCCTTTAGCTGTTCTTTGTACCCGTCTCGTACGGTTGGCTACGTGTACAACGTCGCTTGGGCGCTCCATTTATCCGCCAAAGCGCGGCAAAATTGAAACTACCGTAGCGTTTCGCTCTATATTTGTTGGACGCTCCATCTCCCTTCAGCTTGGACTCTGGCAACGGCGCGGCCAAACGCGGCGGCGGTATATCGAATGTCCTCCTCCGAATGCGTCGCCGAGACAAATGCGGAACGACCGAAAAA
>JAQBPC010000186.1 GCA_028287725.1 Chloroflexota bacterium
CACGAGCCATGGCGCGTACCGGTTATACCCCCAGCCCTCGGAAAGCAAACCACCCCAACTGGGCAGCGGCGGTTGCGCACCCAGCCCAATGAAGGAGAGGCTTGCCTCAACCAGAATGGCGATCCCCATGGAGAAGCTGGCCAGCACAAGCACCGCCGGCAACGCGTTGGGGATCATATGGCGAAAGACAATGAACAGATGACCGCGGCCGAGGGCGCGCGCCGCCTCCACGAACTCTCTTTCGCGCAGCGAAATGACCTCGCCACGCACGATACGGGCCGTACCGGCCCAGTTGACCACGGTAATGGCCAGAGCGGAGGGCGTCAGGCCCGGGCCGAGGAGGCCAACGAAGAGCACGGCCGCCAGCACTATGGGAAATGCCCACATCAGGTCGACAATCGCGGCCAGGATCAGATCGATAATGCCGCCGAAATACCCGGCGATGCCGCCCACGACCACGCCAAGCAGGACCGAGAGGATGGTCACACCAATGGCGAAGAGAAACGAGGTGCGCGCCCCGAACAAGATCCGGCTGAACAGATCGCGGCCAAACTGATCGGTCCCCAACAGGTGATGCGGGCTGAGCGGGGGCTTCAGCGCGCTGATCAAGTCCTGTGCGGCATAGGGATAGGGCGCGACCAAAGGCGCCAACAAGCCCGCCGCCACAAAGACTGCCACGATGACGCCTCCAAAAAGGAGCGACGGACGCCGCGTAACGTACCGCGCCCATTGCCGGGGTCGCGCCAATGGGCGCGCACGGCCGGCTCGATCGGGCATGGCGGTAGCGGGAACCTGTCCGTTCATGGAATCACGCGCATAAGCAAGTCGTGAAGTGGTTGATGTCTACGTTCCATTTGCTCGAGCGAGTCGGTGCAAGTGCAGTCGAAAGGGATCAATAGCGTACTCGGGGGTCGATCACGGCATAGAGAATGTCGGCCAGCACATTGGCGACGATGGCGGCGGTCGCGAGTAAGAGGGTGAGGCCCTGAACCACTGGGAAATCCGCCTGAAGGGCCGAGGAGACGAGGAGACGCCCGATCCCCGGCCAGGCGAAGATATTCTCGATCACGATCGCGCCGCCGATAATCATGCCCAGGCGCAGACCCAGCAGGGTGATGGTGGAGATCAGCGCGTTTTTGAGGGCGTGAATACCCAGGATCCGAGAGCGGGCAAGGCCCTTGGAATGGAGCGTGCGGATATAGTCTTGCCTCAGCACCTCGATCATCGACGAGCGGATCAACCGCAAGCTCAATCCCGTGCCCTCCGCCGCCAGAGCAATCGCGGGGAGCACCAGTGTCGAGAAGCTACCGTAGCCCGAGACTGGAAGCCACTGCCAAAACACACCGAACAGCAGTACCAGCAGCAGAGCCAACCAGAAATTCGGCACCGCCATTGCCAGCAGAGCCCCGCCGGTAACGGAATAGTCGACCCAGGTGTTACGCCGCGCCGCCGCCAGGATGCCCAACGGTATGGCCAACACGTAGGAAAGCAGCAGCGCGGTAAACCCCAGGAGAAGGGTCGCCGGTAAGCGGTCACGAATTATCTGGCTGACCGGCTCCCGATAAATGATCGATTGACCGAAATCGCCATGGAGTGCTCGGCCCAGGAACAAAAAATACTGAGTGGGCAGGGGCTTGTCCAGGCCGAGCTCATGGCGCGCCTGTACCTGCACGGACTGTGGCGCTGTGGGTCCGACAAAGAGCTGCACGGGGTCGCCCTGCCCAGTGTGCAGCATGGCGAAGACAGCAATCGACACCAGGAACAGGAGCGGTATGGCGACCGCTACTTTCCTGAGTATGTAACGCAGCACGGCAGCGATTCTCTCCCGTTACGAACTCAGCCACACATCCTGCATGTAGGCGTACAGTTGCCAGGTATACGGCGAAAAGTTCTGTACGCGCTTGTTCACTCCCCAGACCTGGGTTGGCGTATAGAGCGGCATCACGGCCGCGTCGTCCAGCAGGTGCTTCTGGATCTGGTGGTAGCTGGAGACGATATCCGTGACCGTTTTGGCCTGACGCGAGGCATCGAACAACGCGTCAACTTGAGTGTTCTTGTAGCGCATGAAGTCGGGCGAAGGAATGTTTGCCGAGTCGGTAAACAAGCTGATGATGTTGGCGTTGTTCCAGACGTAGGGGAACAAAAACATATCGAATGTCCCCTTGGCGATGATGCCGAAGAACGTTGCCTTATCCACCGGCTGCGGCACCACGGTGATCCCGACCTGCCCAAGTTGCGCCTGAATAATGGCCGTATTCTGCTTATCTTCTGATGTGGTCGTGGTCAGCAGGTGGATCGTATGGCTCTTCCCACCCAACAATGCCTTCGCCTTGGCGGGGTTGTACTTGTAGTAGCTTTCGGAGCCCGACCAATACTCGGGTGCCTGTTTCATCACCAGGCTATTGGCCACGTTGCCGTACCCCAGCAACACGCTCTGGACAACGGCCTTGCGATCGATGGCGTAGGAAATTGCCTGGCGGACCGCGAGGTCATTTGTCGGGGCTTTGGTAAAGTTGAACCCCAGCCACACCACCTGCCAGTCAGGCAATGTAATGATGTTCAGGTTTGCCTGTCCTTTGAGCCGAGCAATGTCCGGCGGTGCAATCGCATGCACGATATCCTGGTGGCCAGATTCCAGCTCGATAGCGCGGGTAGCGGCGTCGCCTAGCCACTTGTAAACAATACTGTCCAGGTACGCCGGGCCCTTGTTCTGGATAAATGACGCAGGATTGGTGTAGTGAGGATTCCGTACCACCGTGACGTGATCGCCGGCCACGTATTCCTTGAGCATGAACGGTCCCGTACCCCCGGCGCCTTTGAT
>JAQBPC010000026.1 GCA_028287725.1 Chloroflexota bacterium
AGGTGCATGCCATTTTCACCCAGTTGGAAGAGCTGTTTCACGCGCAGGCAGCCGGAAAACTGCAGGATACGATCTTCCTTATGACGGCTGACCACGGCCAGGTGGGGGCCGACCCGGCCAAGGCAATCTACCTCAACAGGACGATACCCGAGATCGGGCAGTGGATCGCCGCGAACCGGCGAGGGCAACTATTGGTCCCGGCCGGTTCATGTAGAGATTTGTTCCTGCACATCCGACCCGAATATGTTGATAAAGCGCTCGCACGTTTACAAGAACATTTGGCTGGACGGGCCGAGGTGTATCGCGTGCGCGATTTCATCGACCAGGGCTTCTTCGGCAGCGAACCGCCGTCCGCCACGTTTTTGGCCAGGGTTGGCAACCTCGTTGTGCTGCCGTACGCAGGGGAATCAGTCTGGTGGATTGAGCCTGGTCGCTTCATCCAGGACAAGCGTGGGCACCACGGCGGTCTCACGCCGCAAGAAATGGAGACGCATATCCTTGCGCTGCCGTATGACTAATTGTTTGCGCCCTTACGTTCCTCGGCTTTACGCATGCGAGCCTTCATCTCGTTGAGAGAGCGCTCAATTTCGTCGGCCCGGCGCATCGCGTCGTCGACCGACTGCTGGGCTTCGGCCGCCGCTTTATACGCGCGGTCGGAGTCCGACCGCCAATCGACGCCGGAAGTCGACGGATTGGCCGCGGTCGCGGCTCGGGCTCGTTGCCTCTGAAGATAGGCCTCGCGCCCGCCGGCGGGCGTCGGGCATTGTACGCAAAGGCTTCCCTCTTTGGACCGCTTAGAGCAATCGGGACACAGGAGGGCTCGACAGCGAATACAGCGATCGGCGCAGTGTGAGCACACTGCCTTGCCACAGCTCGGGCTACCGTCGTCGTGTGCTCCCGCACAAACAGGCGTATTGACCGTCAGGCGCGAGCAGTTATTGCAACGCCATTGGCCATCCGTTGTGATCAATACGCCGGGAGTCTTAGTTTTTGTCGCGGCAGCCATCTGCCTGCCTTTCCATGTCCTTGAGTCAGCCTTACCGGAATTATGCCGTAGGATTGTTCACAATGAAAGAACCAAACGGGCTTGTTTCTGCGTAGCCGGAAAATAATACCATTCCTTGCCTGGGCGATGCGTCAATAATGGTCGCATCCTGCGGCGGTGAATGCGGCGAGCGCGTCACCACAGACACCCACGTAGCCAAAACCAGTGCCATGTGACGCTCGCCGAAGTGGAACACATATTGGACGCAAGGGGTGGACAAGTGGAGGGCCGCCTGCCCGTTGTCGTGCTCGGCATCGCATGCCCGTAGCTCTATCGGCATGTGCCGGGCCCAATCTCCGGGCACACAGCGGGGTCACTTCAGTGTACCTGAAACCCATGCGCAGGCCCCGCGTTGCCCGCAGCGATTTCTATACATGTTCGCTATCGAGAGGACATATGTCGCTCGTTAAAAGCAACATGTAACAGCTCGCCTGGCCCGTTGCGCTGCCGAGCCGTCCGGCGCCCTCTCATGCTGCCTCAGCGAATCAGTGCAGAAATCCACGAAGGTTACTGCCGCTCATCGCTATGAACCGGCGAGCGAGGTCTGGTCTCGCTGCTCAACCAGCAAGCTTGACGACCGCACTACCCGCTACTATGATAAACATTATCAATGATAATGGTTCTCAGAATTGGAGGATCCGCGCATGCACCGCTCTAGCAGTACCTCTCGGCGCCGTCATCATCGCCTTGCCCGGTCGGTATGGTTGGCGGCGCTGCCGGTGGCGAGTCTGCTCGCGACCATGCAGCCGGCGGTTGCCGCTCCGTCGGTTGTGGTCAACGCGGTTGGCTCAACGAATGTCTATTCAGACGTGATCCAGCAGATTGGCGGTACGCATGTCTCCGTCGTCGGCATCCTCAGTAATCCAAACGGCGATCCCCATATATATGAATCGAGCACAGCGGACGCCGCGCTGGTGGCGCGGGCAACGCTGGTAGTGCAAAACGGTATCGGTTACGACGCGTTCATCAACAAGCTCGAGGCGGCCTCCCCGAACGCCAGGAGGACCATGATCGACGTCGGCGCACGCCTTGGCTACAAGAATGGCGATAATCCACATCTTTGGTACAACCCGGCAACCATGCCCAAGGTGGCTGCGTTCATAGCAGCGGAGCTATCCCGCCAGGATCCCGCGGACAAGCGACTGTTCGAGCGAAATCTTCGTAGCTTCGATAACTCGCTAAAGCCCTGGGCTACCTTGATGAACACCATCAATAGTCAATATGGTGGGACACCGGTCGCTATTACGGAGCCTGTGTTCGGGTACGCTTTGGCGGCAATGGGTCTGGACGCACTGACACCACCCTCCTTCGCCCAAGCAATACAGCAAAGCAACGATCCATCGCCACAGGATGTGCAGGTCATGCAGGTCCTGCTTTCGCAGAATAAGGTGCGCTGCTTCTTTTACAACCAGCAGGTGGTTGCCCCGATCACCGCGAAACTCCTCGAGATGGCCCGCGCGCATCACGTGCCAATCGTCGGCGTCTATGAAACGAAGCCGCTGCACATGCAGTACCAGCAGTGGGTGCTTGCCGAGGCCCGGGCGACAGATCGTGCCCTCAGCCGGCATCTGTCCACGGAGCAGCTTCGCTAACGCGGCGGCCCAGCCTGTTTGACCGATAAGCGGCGCGGCCTGAGGCTGCTGACGCCAGGCATTGATCTAGCAATCAGGTTTTAACCGCCAACCAGGTACGTGCTCGCAGGAACCTGGAAATCCACCACTGACGGCGTCATCCAAGACTGGGCACTCCTTTGGGGCGCCCGGTCGGAGATGGCGTCCGCGCATCCGCGCCATTATCTTCCGCCCGAACAGTAAGGTCGTGCCTCGGGCCACCCCGACCTAGCGACATCGTCCACGCACATGGCGGGACGTGTTCTGCCTATCAGTCGTGACGGCAGACGCCGGCGGTGCCCCGGCGAGATCTTCCCCCTCGGCGGCCCGATCCCCATTCATCCCGAGTGAACGTACTATTATAAATATTGACTTTCACGTCGGAAGGCCCGATTTTCGCTCATCCGTACCTGCCCCCCAATGGCTACATTGCGCGGTGCTGCAGGGCGTGTCATACTGTGCTAGTTTCCGAAGGGCAATTAAAACAAGAGTGACAACTGAACAATCTACTCCGCGCGTGGCTCTGGTAACCGGCGCCTCTCGAGGCATTGGACGGGCCATTGCGACCGCGCTCGCCGCATCCGGCCATGCCGTGTGCGTTAATTACCGCACGCAGGCCGATGCCGCGCAAGAAGTCGTCGACACGATCGCGAAAGCCGGCGGCCGCGCCGTGGCCATACGCGGCGACGTCTCCAAGCGTGAGGATGTCGATGCACTGTTCCGGCAAGTGCAAGAGTCGCTTGGCGCCGTTACCGTGCTCGTGAACAACGCGGGCATTACGCGCGACACGCTGTTGCTGCGGCTGTCGGACGACGACTGGGATGCCGTGCTCGACACCAATCTGCGCGGCGCTTTCATGTGCACGAAGGCCGCGGTCCGCTCGATGATAAAGGCGCGCTGGGGACGCGTCATTAATATATCGTCGATCGTCGGCCTCATGGGAAACCCTGGCCAGGCCAATTATGCGGCGGCCAAGGCGGGGATGATCGGTTTCACGCGCGCGGTGGCGCGCGAGGTCGCCAATCGAGGGGTCACGGTGAATGCCGTGGCGCCGGGGTACATCGCCACCGACATTACGGAAGATCTCCCGGCCGAGCTCAAGGCAAAAGTGCTCGAAGCCATTCCTGCGGGGCGCTTCGGTGAGCCGGAAGACGTTGCTGATGTGGTCGCATTTCTCGCGTCTGATTCTTCCCGGTACATTACAGGTCAAGTACTCAACGTGGATGGGGGTTTCGTTACGGCATGATTACACCCACGCTCCGTCGCGGCGGCCAGCGCAAAAACGGCCGCGCCGTGTTCGTGTTCCCTGGGCAGGGGTCACAGTTCGTGGGCATGGGCCGCGACTTGTATGACGAGTCAGCCGCAGCGCGTCTCATTTTCGAACAAGCCAATGACGTCCTGGGTACGGACATCACCCGCATGTGCTTTGAAGGGCCCGAGGAGGACCTCGAGCAGACCTATAACCAGCAGCCGAGTATTCTTACGGTAAGCGTGGCATGCCTCGCCGCATTGCGCGAGCGAGCCGGCGCGCTTGGTCGGCGGCTGAATCCCGCATTCGTAGCGGGCCATAGCATGGGCGAGTACAGTGCGTTGGTCGCCGCCGACGTGATGGACTTCGCGGATGCACTCCGCCTGGTTCGCGAACGGGGGCGCCTGATGGAAGAGACGAGTGCGAAGTCCCCAGGTGGCATGGCCGCGGTGATCGGCCTGGACATGGCGACGTTGGAAGCGGTGGTGCATCGCGCACGCGAAATCGGCGAGATCGCCCTGGCAAATATGAACAGCCCGTTGCAAACGGTCATCTCCGGTGAGCTCAGCGCCTTGCATCGGGCAATGGACCTGGCGCGGGAAGCCGGCGCACGGCGCGTTGCCCGCTTGAAAATCAGCATTGCCTCCCACTCGCCGTTGATGCAGCAGGCCGCGGCACAATTATCCGAGCGCCTTGCGGCCATCAATTTTCGCGAGCCGCGCATTCCCGTCGTCGCGAATATCACCGGCACGGTGCTGCACTCGGCGACGGAGATCAAGCGCGAGCTAGGCGAGCAGCTGTGCAAGCCCGTGCAATGGACGCGCTCTGTGCTCGAAATGACCAATCACGGCAGCCATACCTTCATTGAAATAGGCCCGGGTAACGTCCTTTCCGGGCTGATCAAGCGCATCGACAGCACGGTGCAGGTCCGTACCTATCGCGACGTCGACGTGCGCGCAATTTCCAAACGCGCACAATGAGCGTGGCGCCATCAAACCCGGTAGTGATTACCGGGCTAGGAATCCTGTGCCCAGTGGGCATTGGCGTATCGGCGGTATGGGAGGCCATGCTGGCCGGTCGTTCGGGCGTCGCGCGGATCACCCACTTCGATCCCAGCCCCTTTACGGTGCAGATTGCCGGCGAGGTCAAGGACTTCGATCCGTCGAACCTCGCCCCCGCCAAAGAGGTCCGGCGTATGGACCGCTGCACCCAGCTCACGCTCGCCGCGGCCGTTCAGGCAATGGACGACGCGGGGCTCAGCCGCGATTCGGTCGATCCGGAGAAAACAGGTATCGTGATCGGATCCGCCGCCGGCGGTATCCAAACCCTGCTCGAGCAACATAAGGTGTTCCTGGAGCGTGGGGCACGCAGACTGAGCCCGTTCTTCATCCAGAACATGCTCGTCGACTCCGCGGCAGGGCAGGTCGCCATCTCGCTGGGCCTGCAGGGGCCGAACATGGCCGTTGTGTCTGCCTGTGCGACGGGCACGCAGGCCATTGGCGAAGCCGCCGAGCTGATTCGGCGCGGCGATGCCGAGGTCGTGCTCGCCGGGGGCGCCGAGGCGCCAATCCACCCGCTGATCGTCGCGGGGTTCGGCGTGATGAACGCGCTGGCAAAAAACAATGAACAGCCGGAGCGCGCCTCCTCGCCGTTCACCCGCCGTCGCGACGGCTTCGTGCTCTCCGAAGGCGCCGCCGTCGTCGTGCTGGAGACACTTGAGCATGCTCAAGCGCGCGGCGCCCACATCTACGCGGAGGTGGGTGGCTATAGCGCCACCAATGATGCCTATGACATGGCCGCGGTCCCGGAAGACGGTCTGATGGCGGCGCAGGCGATGCGCCGGGCCGTGCGGCGCGCCGGCCTCGATCCTGAAGGCATCGACTACATCAACACGCACGGCACCAGCACGCCTTTGAACGATTCGGCCGAGACGCGCGCGATCAAGGCTGTCTTCGGCGAGTATGCCTACCGTCTGGCCGTCAGCTCGACCAAGAGCATGACCGGGCATATGATGGGCGCATCCGGCGCCGTGGAGACGGTCGTGTGCGCCCTGGCAATTCGCGACCAGATCGTGCCACCCACGATCAACCTCGATGATCCCGACCCGGAGTGCGACCTCGATTACGTGCCGAATGTTGCGCGCCGCACGCCCGTGCGTGCGACCCTCTCTAACTCCTTCGGCCTTGGCGGCCACAATGCCAGCATCGTGCTGAAGCAGCTGCCTGGTGGCTGAGTAGCGAGGCTCGGTCGAGCCGGCTTGGCAGTCCCAGGTTCCAATTATGCAGTACTCCAGCGCGCGCGTGTGCCGCAGGCGCCCATGGTCCAGCCGCATCAAGCCGCCGGCTCGGTTTCGTCGGAGGATGATTGCCGTGCGTCCGCGAACCACAGCCCGCTTCCTGAAGCTGGAGAATTGACACAGGTGCACGGCGGGTACTTTGTGATGCTGTCTTGACGAGGCGAGACCGAATCCTGTAGGCTCATGCTCTAAGAACGGTTCTGTGCGATACCCACTCCAGAGAGTGATTATCAGACCCCTCCACTGAGCGCAGTGTTGCCTCGAGTCCCTGAAGCTAAATGAACGCTTCGGTTCGCTGCGGCGCGAACCCGGTCCAACGTACGGTGCATCAGCAAGTCGCGTTTGGCGTCCCCGAAACCTTGGTTCGTGGTTCGAATGTTCGATGTGAAGGGTGGGTATTATGGATAATCTTGATGGATTGATCTCGGCGACCGTGGCAGGCAATTTACCGCGCCGCGAGTTCCTGGCAAAGGCGGCGGCAATCGGCGTGAGCGCGGTCGCGCTAGCCGAGATCACGCGGGCGCTTGACGTGCACGCCGAGGTCGCGGCCGCGGGCCTGAACACGCTGACCTTGAACGCCGTCCAGGTGTTCGGTAACTTCGACCCGGCAATCGGCATCGACTACACCCAGGAAATGGCGCAGATCAACTTCTACGACACCCTGTTGACGGCAACGCCGAGCGCGGGCGTGACCGGACGGTTGGCGGATCACTTTACTGCCTCTGCCGACGCCAAGAATTTCACCTTCTATTTGAAGAAGGGTGTCAAGTTCCATAGCGGCCATGAGCTGACCGCCGAAGACGTGATCTACTCCATGCAACGAGTGCTCGCGATTGGACAGGGCCCTTCGTTCGTGTGGAAGGGCTTCCTCACCCAGGACAGCGTTAAGGCGCTGGATCGCTACACCGTTCGGTTTACCTTAAGTCAGCCATTCGCCCCGTTCCCGTCCACCTTGCCGCTGCTGTTCATCGTTGATAAGGCCACGGTGATCTCGAAGCAGAAGCCGGGCAAGTTTGGCACAAATGGCGATTACGGTCAGGCCTTCCTGGCTTCCAACGAGGCCGGTTCCGGTCCCT
>JAQBPC010000230.1 GCA_028287725.1 Chloroflexota bacterium
GTGATACCGCCGTCCACTACCATCACCGCGCCAGTCGTCCACGACGACTCGTCGCTTGCGAGGTCCAACCCCAGGTAGACGAGGTCCTCGGCCGCGCCAAACCGGCCCAGCGGGATCCGGTTTAGCCGCAGGTTCCGCGCCTCTTCGCTCGTCCAAAGTTGCCGCAAGAGCGGCGTCTCAATTGGTCCAGGGCATATCGCGTTCGCCCGGATGCCGCGCTTCGCAAACTGTACCGCCAGCGACTTCGTCAGCGCGATTAGCCCGCCCTTGCTCATGGTGTAGACATCCTGCGGCACACTGCAGCCAAGCAATGCCACGAAGGAGGCGATATTAATGATCGAGCCGCCGCCGGCCGCGATCATGTGAGGAATGGCGTGCTTGCAGGCAAATCCCGCGCCCTTGAGATTGACGTCCATCACCAGGGCGAATGTCTCGTCAGTCATGTCGGTCACGGACGCATCTTCGTTCGGCATGATCCCGGCGTTGTTGTACAGAACATGCAAGGCGCCGTACCGCTCAGCCGTTTGGTCCATCAGGCTCTTGACGTCCGCGTCCGAGGCCATGTTTGCCTGAACGAAAAACGCCTCACCGCCTGCCTCGTGAATGAGCTTCACCGTCTCTTCGCCACCTGCCCTGGAGAGATCCGCGACGGCGATCTTGGCCCCCTCGCGTGCAAAGATCTCGGCCGCAACGCGGCCCATGCCACCACCCGCGCCAGTCACCACCACGACTTTGTCCCGCAACCGCATTAAATCATCTCCATATAGCGTTCGAGCTGCCAACGATCGACGACGCGGTTATATTGGGCAACTTCCCACCGCTTCATCGCAACAAAGTGATCGACAAACGGGGCGCCAAAGAACTCGACGGCAAGCTCACTCGCCGCGAAACGCTCAACTGCTTCGTGCAGCGTACGGTTCAGCGGCGGCGCCTCGGCGGCCGACAGCTCGTATGCGTTCCCGCGCGCCGCGGGCGGCATCTCAAGCTTGTGTTCTATGCCGTACAGGCCGGCTGCGACCGAAGCCGCCATCGCCAGATAGGGATTGGCGTCGGCCCCCGGCACACGATTCTCAATGCGCGTGGAGTTCTTGCTCCCCGGCACCATCCGGATGGCGGTAGTTCGCGTCTCCACGCCCCAGGTCACGCTTGTCGGCGCCCAGGTGCCGGCGACATAGCGCTTATAGGAGTTGATATTCGAGGCAAACATCGCCTGGAATTCAGGGAGCAGCCGCAGGACGCCGGCCACGTAATGGCGCGCAAGGTTCGATAAATGATGGTCGCCGGAGGCGTCATGGAATAAGTTCCTACCGTCGGCGGACCATACGCTCTGGTGCAAATGGCCGCTGCTGCCGTCTTCCTGGTCGCTCCATTTGGCCATGAAGCACGCGGTCAGCCCCTCTTGCATGCACATTTCCTTGACGCCGTTGCGGAACATCATGGTCTGGTCTGCCGCGCTGACGCCCTCGGCATGTGCGAGGTTCATCTCATACATACCGGGTCCGTGTTCACGGTTGTACCCCTCGATCGTGAGGCCGTGCTCCTCCATCATCCTCCGAATACGCGCCAGAATGCCGTCATCACCGGTCGCACGGTACACGCTGTAACAGCTGTTGGTGGGGCTGATGGGCTCGAGTTGTTTCCAGTCCTTGGCACGGAGACTGCGCTGGTCCTCACGGAAGATGCGGAACTCCAGCTCGAGCGCGAGCTGCACCGTGAGATCATGGCTCGCGGCGCGATCGAGCACGCGCTTCAGAATGTGTCGAGGCGCAACGGCCGTCGGGCTGCCATGCTCGTCCGTGTAGTCGCATACGACCGAGGCGAAGCGATCCTCCCAGGGCACATAGCTGAAGGTCGCCAGATCGGGGTGACCAATGATATCCGGGTAGCCGCTTTCCCAGCCGGTGAATTTCAAGCCCGGCACCAGCTCTTCCCCGATATCCCAGCCAAAGATGACGTCGCATTGGGCGAAGCCATGATCCAGCCCGTCGAGAAAGGCTCGCGCCGGAATACGCTTGCCGCGATACACGCCGTCCAGGTCGGCGCCGCCGATTTTCACCGTATCGATGCCTCGATCGGCAATGAGGGCACGCACCTGTGCTTCTGTCATCCCTATTCCCAACCTCAGTGTTGACTACAGCAACTATTCGGCCGGCTATCCCGGGAAGAATTGCCGCTTCTCCGGGCTCTTGGCTTCCTATAGTGGCACATTACAGATCCCCGGTCTATGGTTTTCACCATCAATCCCACGGCCCAATCGGTCGGACCGGTTTCCCAGTACGCGTTGGACGGTCTATCGCGCGAAGGGCGCGCCAGCCGGAACGATACCAACCAGTGATCCTGATACAGACGCCGGCAGGCGGGTGGACGCGCCGCTCGCCGGATCGATCTGCCAGAGCGAGTTACCGGTCCCATAGATGAGTGCGCGGGCATCGGGAGTCCAGCCAAGAAGTGTCGGCACGCCGTTTGATGGGGGCACGAGCGTGCTGTCGATCTCTCCGTGCAGATTCAGAACATGTACCTGCCAAAACAGACCGCTGCCGGAAATGAATGCCAATGATGCCCCTCTCGGGCTGAACGCCGCGGGTACCGCACCGTCGACAACCTCACGAACGGGCCGCCCACTCGATTTCCGGATTTCCAGACCGAGTCCCGGCACCTGGATCGCGAGGGTCCCACCGTCGGGCGACCAAAGCAGCGCCTCTGGGGGCATCTCGCCAAGGTAGCGAAACGCTACCGTGGGGTGGTCGCCGCTAATTTGGCTAAGCCGCACGATCGTTTGACCTGCGAATGCCCCCGATGCCGGCTTCGTCTCTAATCGCGCAACATGCTGAGCGTCCGGCGACAATGCAGCAAGTTGCCCGATGCCGGAACCGAGCGGCAACCAGGTTGGCGAGACCACGGTCGAGCCCTGAATCGAATAGTGCGCGAGTACGCCGCCACGGCTAGGTCCTCGGCCTTCCAACAGCACGGCGACGTTATGCGTATCCATCCATGTAGCCGCGACAATGTGCCATGGCCCGGGGTTAAGTGACTTTGGCGGCAACGACAGGTTTGCCGGCGCCGAACCCGGCGCGGTGTGGAGCAAAAGCTGGTCGCCGCCGGCGTTCGGCTCGATGATCAGCATCTTTAAGCCATCCGGCGATAGACGGAGCGTTTGCTGACTCGTCATGCCCGACGGCAGCGGAACAGCCTGGGCCTGTCCAGTCGGTCCCGCCGACCATAGCTCCGATCCATGCTGCACCAACACCCGATACGGTGCAGGTGGCGGCGCAGAACGCCCATCGGAATCGTCTAGCCGCAGCAGATACATCGTGAACAGTACGGCGCAGGCGGCAATGACCGCCAGCAAACCGACTATGTTGAGTAGACCGAACGCCCAGCGTGTTCGAACACGCCCCGGCAGCGGCGCGGACGTGGCCATCTAATAATCACCGAGCGCACGCATCATCGCACATCCAATGGAATCATGGAACAACCTCTTGGCAACACCACAAACGCCCAGCTGTATAGCCTCACCGCTTATAGTAGCGTTCGGACATCGACACCGTCACGTGGCTGGTGAAATAATCTGTCCGAAGTGATGGGTCGAGGTACCATGGGTGCGGCCACGTCAATCTACGGCGTGCGATGGCGGGTCGCAACGCTGCGTTTCTTTCGTCCACCGCGAGTCGCGCGCCCATGCCGGAACCTCCTCGCCAGGGATCGGACGGCCAATGTGATACCCCTGGACCCTATCGCAACCCAAGTCTATCAGCCACTGCAGCATTTCCTCAGATTCGACTCCCTCCACCACGACTTCGCGATCCAGGGCGCCGCCGAGCCCGAGGATGAAGGAAACGATCGAAGCGTCTTGCTCGGTAACCAGGTTTTGCATGAACGACTGATCGATTTTGAGCTCGTGGACGGGCAAACGCTTGAGATAATTCAGCGAGGAATGTCCGGTCCCAAAGTCGTCGATCGAAATTCGTATGCCAAGCTTGATCAGCTCTCGCAAAACCGACGCGGCCTGGTCCGGCTGCGCCATCAGCATACTCTCGGTCACCTCGAAAGTGAGGCGCGCTGGAGCGAGGTCATAGTACTGAAGCAGGGCACGAACGAGGTCGGGAAACTGCGGTTCTTGCACCGTCCGAATCGACACGTTGACAGCCACGCTAAGGTCAAGCCCTGCGTCCCGCCATTCGCGGCATTGGCGAAGCGACTCTTCAAGCACCCAAAGCGATAGCAACATGATCAAACCGGAATGCTCGGCAAGCGGCACGAAATGATCCGGCGAGAGCATGCCATGCACAGGGTGCTGCCAGCGAACCAGCGCTTCCATGCGCACGACGCCTCCTGCCCGGCAGTCGACGATCGGCTGGAAATGGAGGCGTAATTGATGCTCGCCGATGGCCTGGCGCAGCTCACCACTAAGCTGCAATCGCGTGGGGCTATGCCGATCGAGCTCGGCCGCGTAGACGGCGTATCCGCCGCCTGCCGCCTTTGCCGTGTACATGGCCACATCAGTGTGTCGTAACAGCGTCGCGGCGTCGCTACCATGGGCGGGGTACACGGCAATGCCAATACTGCCGCTCACCGGGAGGATGCGATCGTAGATGACCATCGGTAGAGCAAGCGTGCTCAGCAGCTTGTTAGCGATGTGAATGGCGCCCGACTCAGACTGATGAGGCAACAACACCGCGAACTCGTCTCCACCCAACCGAGCAACCGTATCCGACGCTCGTAACGCGTCTTGCATGCGCGTTGCTACTTCGCGCAGCAACTCATCACCAGCGTCATGCCCCAACGTGTCGTTGATCTCCTTGAAGTGGTTCAGGTCGATAAGGAGAATCGCGACCGACGTGGTGTTGCGCAGCGCTGAGAGCAAGGCCTGGTCTACTCGATCGTGAAACAGCAACCGATTTGGCAATCCGGTAAGACTATCGTGGTGGGCCATGTACTCGAGATGCGTTTCGACGCTCTTCCGCTCACTGATGTCGATGACGAAGGTGGCGATGCGCGGGTGGCCATCTGCACCCTGAATGGCGATCGTAGTGGCCAAAACGGTGCTCAGCCTACCGCTCTTAGACTGCAATTCCATCTCGGCAGATTGCTCGGACCGGGTGTTCATTGCCGCGGCCACCCGCAGAACGTACTGCTCGCGGTGCTTTTCCGGCACTACCAAATTGAAGTGCGCGCCGATAAGCTCGGTCATGTCGTATTCAAATATCGCGGCAAGCGCATCGTTGACTATCTCGAAGCGACCATCACGGTCCACGATGCAGATGCCGACAGGCGAGCGATCGATGATCGTTCTGAAGCGATAGTCGCTTTCCTGGAGGGCTTCAAGCGCGCTCGTTCGTTCGCGAACCAGGTCTTTCTTGGCCTCGAACACCATGGCGTTGCTGATGGCAGCCGAGAGCAGGCCCGCGACCAGATCCAGCAGCTTCACGTCACGGTCATCGAAGGCAGCGGATCGGGCAGCCAGGACTTTGAGCACGCCGACGACCTTTTGCTCGCTGAATAGCGGTACGACGATGACCGATCGCGCGCCGATCTCCATGCCTGAGGCCGGCTCAGACCGGCCGCCGCTATCGACGTCGTCGCACCGAATGATCTGACCGGTTTGGACGCAGCAACCAGAGAGCGTGCCAGCGAGGGGACGGCGTGTGCCATTATGCCGCACCGCTCCACCACTCGCCGCTTTCTGTACGGCCTCAGAGCCCTCAACAAGCTCCACGGCTGCCGTGTCCGCCCGCGTCAATTGCTGCGTGCGCTTGGCAATGATGGTCATCACCGCGGGAAGATCTAGTGCGGCCACAGCAATTTCGCGTTGGGTATCGACGAGGGCGCCCAATCGATCCGCTTCGTCACGAAGTTGCTGTTCGGCCAGCCACCGATTGGCCAGCGCCTCTCGTTCCCTCAAGCAACGCTGGACCGCCGGACCAAGCCGGCCAAGACGATCGGTTGAAAGGTAATCTAGAGCACCCAGCTGGAGGCACTCAAGTGCCGTCGCTTCGGCGGCTTCTTCATGCAGCACGATCACCGGAAGATGCAGGCCTCGGCTCCGCAACAACAGCAATACGGCTTCCGCGTTAAAGCCGCCGGCACGGCAGTGCGCCAAAACGAGATCGGGCTTCGGATAGAGTGCTCGAACGAACTCAGCTTCGGACTCGGCCCGGCGAATAGTAGTCTGATATCCCGCGTTGCGCAGGCTGCGGGCGTAGCTCGATGCGGCCGAGCCTACATCGACGATAACGACGCGCAGCGATTGTGGCGCCGCTGCAGGCTCGCATATCGGAGATACCGCGTCGGGCGCGGATACATCGTCGGACCGATGTGCATTCCCTTGCGCGAGGAGATCGACAGGCGCACGCAGCCTCTGCATCAATACGCACATTCCTTGCACCGCGCTCGACCAAGCCTGCCCAAGAATCGCACCCCCATCGGCGATCTGGCGATCGGTCCGTCGCGCGGCTG
>JAQBPC010000270.1 GCA_028287725.1 Chloroflexota bacterium
GCCGATGCACGATCCTTAGCGCACGCGGGTGCTGTTGTCAACTGGGCGCGCAACAAATCACGCGCTCTGGGGCTAAAACCGCGGCATAGTCACGTAAAGTCTGACATTGCGGGGCATCATTGCGCTACACGCCAGCGCGAAAGGAGGCAGCGGCGATCACGCAATGAACGGGCGATCGCACGACAATCTCACGGGCCGATAAGGCGAGGCGTATCCCTGAGCGCGGGCAACGAACCCGCACCAATGCAGAACATGCAGGTACGCAGCTCCTCAATTATCACCTGCAGCTCATTCTCAACAGCCGTCGCCGACTCCACCGCAGCGCGCAGAACGGTTGAGGCGAGACCCACGAGTGCAGCGCCGAGCGCAAGTGCCTTCGCGACGTCCATACCTGTATGGATCCCGCCACTCGCAAATACCGGCAGATCGGGAACAGCGCGGCGCACGTCGACGAGGCTCTCGGCTGTACCGATACCCCAGCCGGCAAACGCCGCGGCGACCTGGCGCTTCATTGGCGAGCTGAGCCGATGGCGCTCAACCTCACTCCAGGAAGTGCCGCCGGCGCCGGCCACGTCGATAGCCGCGACCCCAGCCGTCGCGAGCACCGTGGCAACCTCACCGGAAATGCCCCAGCCTACTTCCTTAACCACGACCGGGACCGATATTGCGCGACACACCTCAGCTATTCGCGCCGTCAGGCCCGCGAAGTTAGCGTTTCCGCCTGGCTGAATGGCCTCTTGAAGCGGGTTCAGATGCAGAAAGAGAGCGTCCGCACCAACCATCTCGACGGCTCGCAGGCACTCTTCCACGCCATAGCCGTTGTTCAGCTGTACGGCGCCAAGGTTGGCGAACAACAGAATGTTGGGAGCCACGTCGCGAATGCGGAAAAAGTCCTGGAGGTCCGGTTGCTCCAGGGCGAGACGCTGCGAGCCGATCCCCATTGCGAGACCGAAGCGTTCCGCGGCAGTTGCCAGGTTCCGATTGATTTCTCGCGCTTGCGTGACACCGCCGGTCATGGAAGAAAGGAGTAACGGAGCATTCAAAGCATGGCCGAGCACTTCGCTCGAAGTCCGCACCTGCGCGAAGTCGAGCTCCGGTAATGCTTGATGGACAAATCGATACTTCTCGAAGCCGGTTGTAATACCTTTGCTCTGCACATCCTCATCGAGATTAATACGAATGTGCTCGGCTTTCCTCTGCTCGATTTCTGTTAGATTGCCCGCCATGGCTGAAACCTTCATCTCGCACATGCAAACATAGCTTTGGCCAGCCCGCGGCCGCCGAAATCCAGGAGTTTATGCTGCCCAGCATCAATCATCCCAGTATACGGGTACGGTTTGAAGCGAAACTCTTGTGCCGCGACCCGTGCCCCGATATCGGGATCGCCCATTGCGAAAACATAAATCAGCGCAACCCAGGAAGCAGGGGCGCGCGGCCCAGCCCACGTCGGTGATCTTCGTCGGCCGCACGCTATAATCGACGCCGGAAAGCGGCGGACGAGCGGGCCATGACGGCCACAAGCATAAGAAGGGCTCCGAGACCACGCCGCGGTCGATACGCAGGGCCACTTGCTGGGGATGGCGGTGACGCAGGCCAACGAGCAGAAGCGCGCCCAGGTGGCAGCCTTGGCGCAGCGGGTTCAGACGGTGAGCGGCGACCACGTCGACGTGGCCTTTCTGGACCTGGGCTACACCGGCGAGCACGTGGCCAAAGCCGCCCAGGAGCAGGGCATCACCCTCGAAGTCGTCAAGCTGCCCGAGGCCAAGCGCGGCTTCGTCCTCTTGCCGCACCGGTGGGTGGTCGAACGCAGCTTCGCCTGGGCTGCGCGCTTCCGCCGGCGGGCCAAGGACTACGAACGCTTGCCCGAGACGCTCATCGGCCTGCACTTCGTGGCCTTTGTCTGCCTGCTGCTCCATCGCGCCGGCCCCTTACTCCAAGGGTATAACACGCTATAGCCGTTCGTCAGGCGTAAAGTTATAACTAAAGCGTGCACGTGACAACCTACTCATGGGGGTTACGCACACTTTCCCGCACAGGAGGACGACATGCATTCACGTAATCACCCTGGCCGTCAACGATCTCACTCGCGCGCTCGCCTTCTACCGCGATGGCCTCGGGCTGCCATCTGAGGGTGTGATCGGTACGGAGTTCGCCGGCGACGAGACCAACCCGGCGGGGGCCATCGCGATCTTTCACCTGCACGGGGGCCTGATCTTGACCCTCTATCCCCGTACCGAGCTGGCCAAGGATGCCCATTCTCCGTTTGGACCGCCCAAAACCGGCGAATTCAGCCTGGGCCACGCCGTGCCCACGAAGGAGGCGGTGAATGCCTTGCTGGCCACGGTTGCGGCAGCCGGAGCGACGGTGACCGCCGCGCCGCACGAACGGCCCTGGGGCATTTACTCGGGCTACTTCCGCGACCCAGACGGGCACTTGTGGGAGATAATGTGGAACCCCCAACTCGAGGACATCTAGTGGGTCACTTGGTATGAATGTTGCGTTTGCGAAGGTGGTTGCAGGAAGATGCCTTGCCACCGTGCGGACGCCGATATCTTCCTCCTGAGCAATGGCCTTGTTGGGCAAACCCTGAGCAAGCCTGTTGAGAATTAGCTGCTCCTTAAACCCGAGGACGATTGGCCTTTCGGGGATTCGACCAGCAGTCTCTGGTATCAGCACCTCTCCCCCGAGCACTCGACGCACACCAGAACAGCGTTCAACATCGCCGGCTGCAGCGGTTAGCAGTCCAGCGGCCCCGGCATCCAGGGCTGCATACATCGTCGATTCGTCCCCTTCTTCACCAAGCACGAGAATACGGGGCGCATTCCCACTCGCGGCAGGCAGGCGCGTGACCGCAACATGGGTGAATCACACAAAGCGAAGCGCAAGAACTAGGGCGTTCGGACGCAGTTCGCGGCAGGCAGTTACGGCCTGGAGACCATCCTCTAGACACGCTTCTCGCGATGGGTCTCGTACTTGCGCGCCATGCTCGCCTCACGCGCCAAGGTTTGCGTGACCCATCAAATAACGCGTGCCACTGTTCGGGGCACATGTTCATCTGGCAGATTACGCCAGGGGACGGCCTCTAGTTGCGATAGAGCGGTTGGTGATTTCCGGTGCTCTACTTTTTCTTGGCACCGGATGGGCACGCCGGGACTGGGCCAACCTGTGTGCCGTCGTACATGCTGGCACGGGTAATCATCACCTGTGAAGAACCCTTATAGGTGCCTGCGACAAGTCCCACGAATAGGCCGCGCGCGGGCGAGGTTGGCGGTGTCCCCAGTGCCTTTTGCCACGTGTCATTGCATGCCCGTCCAAGTGGCACGCCATTGATCAGGAAACTGCGGCCGGCCGCCGCGTTGTAGCGGTCCAAATTCACGGACAGACTATTCACCGCGCCGACTCCCCGATGAATGGATGCGACGGGCCGCCAATCGACGAGCACCTTGTAGCCTTTGGAGTCGTGCCGAAATAAGCCGGCATTGCCGTCCGGCGTCACCGCGAAGAGCGTGAAGCTGTTCGCGAGATCGTCCCAGAATGAGATGCCCTCGTACGGATCGGAACCCTTCACGAGCTGAAACTTAGCGTTGAACTGAAACCCGGATGGCACCTTGACCTGCAGCGGCCAGCCACGCATAGTGCCCGGTCGCGTTCGCACAATGTGGTAGCTGCTGCCCTGCAGAAATGTCTTCGAACCGTCGCTCAGCGACTGGACGTTCCATTCCCTCGGATTGTCCGACGGGAACTTCTCAAAGAAGACGAATGTCGCTTTGGATGCGTCTGCCGCGCGCGCCGGTTGCCAATTTCCGACTACTGAACATATGAGGGAAAACACCCCGAGTACTGCGAACGTTTTCAGTTGGCTCCGAAGCCTCATCGTGCAAGCTCTCCTCTGGTCCATGTACGTTTCCCCGATACGGAATCTTGCTTAATCTGCCTTACGCTAGTGCAAGTGGATATTCGGCAGTCTATTCCGTACAGGTAGTCTCCAAGACGAGTCATAGGGTATAAGTCCTGCGGATGTACATGTAAAGTGTAAGATACTTTCAGTTCCGTGCCGCCCGCATACTCAGGCCAATTCGCCCGCGGGCCGCATCGACCGACAGAACACGCACTGTCACGATCTGGCCGACCGTAACAACATCGAGTGGCGACTTCACGAACCGATCAGCAAGCTCCGACACGTGAACCAGCCCAGCTTGCTTCAGTCCAACATCTATAAATGCGCCAAAGTCGACTACGTTCCGAACAGTGCCCTGCAGGATAGTCCCCGGCTGCAGATCGTCGAGCGAGAGTGCGGAAGTTCGTAACAATGGAGGCGGCAACGCCGATCTCGGGTCGATCCCTGGCCGGGCAAGATTCTCCAACAGATCCGCAAGCGTCGGCTCACCAATGCCCAATCGTGTGGCGAGCCGCGCCCTTGCTCCTGGCGTAGCTGCGAGATCCGCACTGTATCGCACGGCACGCGCCGACAAACTCTCACCAGCATGCGAAACCGGGAACTCTTCGATCAAACGCTTACATGCTGCGTAGCTCTCGGGGTGGATAAAGGTGCGATCGAGTATGTCGGCACTATCCGGCACTTGGAGGAAGCCGGCCGCCTGTTCGTATGCGCGTGGTCCTAGCCCGGGGACGCGGCTCAATTCTGCCTTGGCGCGGAACTTCCCATGCTGCTCGCGGTATATGACGATTGCAGTTGCCACCTTCCGGTTCAGGCCGGCGACGCGATGAAGCAGTGCCGCGGACGCCGTGTTCACGTCAACGCCGGCAAAGGTGACCGCACTCTCAACAACCCGGTCGAGAGCACTCGAGAGGGCCTTTTGATCGACGTCGTGCTGGTAAAGTCCGACACCGGCGGCGCGAGGATCCACCTTGACTAGCTCCGCCAAAGGATCCTGGAGCCGGCGCGCTATTGAAATCGCACCACGGTCCGTAGCATCCAGGTCAGGGAATTCTTCCCGGGCAATTTCCGAGACCGAATACACGGAGGCGCCGGCCTCGTCGACCAGCGCATAGCTTGCCGTGCCCTGCATTCCGGCAGTCAGCTCCGCCACCATCTCTTCTGTTTCTCGGCTGGCGGTGCCACTCCCCACCGCAAATATAGTCGCGCCGTACTTCTGTGCCAGGGCTTTGAGTGTCGATTTTGCTTCGACACGTCGTTGCTGGGGAGGGTGCGGATAGATTACCGTGGTCTCGAGCATCTTTCCGGTCTCATCCACGACGGCAACCTTGCATCCGGTGCGAAACCCAGGATCGATCCCTACGACAGTGCGTCCCCTGAGCGGCGGTTGTAAGAGAAGAGGCCGCAGATTGAGCGCAAAGACCTCCGTCGCATGTGCCTCCGCTCGCTCCGTTAGCTCGCCACGCATTTCGCGCTCGAGCGATGGCGCCAGCATGCGGTCGATACTGTCCGAAGCAGCCTTATGTAAGTCAGCTGCAAAAGGTGAGCGGTCATCCGCTGGAAAATAACGGGAGATAATGCCCAGAGCATCTCCTTCGGAGGCCTCTACCGCGACCTTAAGCACGCCTTCGCGCTCACCGCGGTTAATCGCCAGGATGCGATGTGGCGGGAGCCCTGCCAGCGAGCCATGGAAGTCGTAATACTGTTGGTAGGTCTGAG
>JAQBPC010000287.1 GCA_028287725.1 Chloroflexota bacterium
CAGCCGCCTGCGAGCCATCCTACGCCTGAGTATGGCCCGCGACCGTGCTGCGGCAAAGCTAACGGCTAGAGATCCGGCACAGTATGACGTCTCACCTGTCGTACAGACAAACGACCGTTTGTTTGCCGCCAGCGTTAGCGTGCGGGCCCAGCTCGTCGTGCCTATGAGCTCTACAATAGACTTCTACATCTCTCTATGGATGGTCAGCAGCCGTTGTGCGTGCTGGCAATCTCGATCAAGCCGGCTTCGGTTGGGGAGAAGCCACATGCGGCGTAGAAGTGTCGCAGCTTTGGCTCGTAGTCTACATGTACCCAGGCTACGCCGGCGCGGCGCGCTGCATCGACCGCTTGCTGTACCAACCGCCTGCCGATGCCGGCACGGCGCAGAGTTGGATACACGGTCGTGTCGAGCACGAACGCGTGTAGCCCGCCATCCCAGGCAAGATTTACAAAGCCGACCAACTCCGCGCCATTGTAGGCGCACACATAGGTCAGGCTCCGCTCAAGCACCGGACCGAATGGGCGAGGGACGTGTCCGTCCCAGCTCACGGTGAACAGTGCGTTCAGCTCTGCGTCAGTTACCACGGGACCGAGCCGGTATACCACGCCATCATGCATTTGCTGTTGTCGCCCCTCCTCGCTTGCCAGGCTACTACTAGCGCTGCTCGACACTCTCAACCGCGCCGTGAGATGTCGCGCGTCCTCCCGCTCACAGCCGTCGTGCGCCTGCACAGGAATGCTGCCGCCCACCCACAGGAGACCGTCCGGTGTCGCGGCCATGAAGAGCTTGATCGTGTTACGCATAGCCGTTTTCACGTCGCTCATCTCGCTTCTCCTGACTCGGGTATCACTCGCTGCGTCAAATATGCCAGTCCCGGCCGCCGCGCCGCCACCGCCTGGCGCGCCTATGTTCGGTCGCGTGGCTCCACTAGCCGCCAGATCCCCTCTTCCAGAGTGCTCCGGCTGTGATGGGCATAACCGATATTTGCGGCGACTCACCTCAGACCTTCCAGGTCCCTTGCCGCCTCACAGGCCTGTGCCGCAGCCTCCAGCGCGACGCCAGCTCCAGGTTGGAGCGCGCGTGGGCGACATCGAGCGGGCTTCCCGGTTGATCGAGGCGTCCGGCGGCCTCCTGCAAGTGGGCCTGGGTGGCGGCGTGCGCGCGCCGCTCGTGCGTGCGCCGCTCGTGTGGGTGTTCCACAGCCTGCTCGTGAAAGTGATCTGCTGCAGCGTGCACATTGCTCCGTGCGTGGTGGTAAGCCAGCGTCTCGACCGGCAACGCTTGCCCGCGTTCCTGCGCCATCCGCTCGAGCGACACGGCGACGCGGCCATGCAATCGCTCACGTCTGGACGCCCCGAGGTCGGCTTCCACTACCTCTCGGATCACGTCGTGGGCGAAACGATAGCTCTGCTGCTCATCTACCAGTAGCCGGCTCCGGCACGCCTCTTCTAGTGCGGCATACACCATCTCTTCGGGAGGCCCGGCGATCTCTCGCAGCACGTCGAGCTGCATGTCACGGCCTATGACGGCCACCAAGCCCAGAACCGTGCGAGTCGCGTCGGATAAGCCTGCCATCCGCTGGCGCACGCTGTACTGCAGGCCCCATGGCACGCCATCGCGAGCGGCGTCTGCCGGGCGTGAGCGCGCCCACTGCGCGTAGCTGACCAGGAAGAACGGCACACCACCGGCCTGTTGCAGCATGTGCTCCTTCTCTGCCTGCCCCACGCCCTCTCCGTCGGGGAGTAATCCGCGGAGCAACTGCGCTGCCTCTGTGGGCGCGAGTGGGCCAAGCGGCTGGTGGGCAGCCAGACCGGAATGGGCCAGGTCGGCCAGCAGCACCGCGAGCGGATCTCGTGGCCCTAGCTCGCTGTCCCGGTAAGCTCCCAGCGCGCGCAGCGGCGGCGCTTCCGGTGTCGTCCTTACCAGCGTCATAAGCAAATCGAGGGCGTCGGTGCCCGCCCACTGCAGGTCATCAAGCACCAGGAGCGTTCCCGCGGGGCCGGCCACGTTAGCCAGGTATCGCCCGACCGCGCGAAACATCAGGCGTCGCTCCTGTTCCGGCGGCAGCGCCGCGGAGGCCCCGAAGGAGGGGAAGTCCGCGGCCAACTCGGGTAAAAGGTGCACCAGCCAGGCGCAATCGTGCAGCGCGACGCGCCGCTGTGGCGCGGTCAGGCCGGCAATGTGGCGCTCCACAGCGCTCAGGAGCGGCGCATAGGGCTCCTGAGCGCCGCGGCGGTGACAACCGCCAACCAGCACGGTCAATCCCTGCGCCACCGCTTGCCCGGCCATCGCTTGCAGCATGCGCGTCTTGCCGATGCCAGGCTCCCCGGCCAGGAGCCGAAGCGGTGGCCCGTCACCGGCCAGATGCCACTTCAGCAGGTCTAGATCGCGCACACGCCCAACGAAGGGGACCAGCCTGCCGGCCGACATGGCCGCCACGCTCCCGTGTTCCGCGGCGCCGGGAGGCACGAGCGCCGACAGTGCATGCGGGACGAGAGCGAGGCCGGACGGCGCGCGTCGCCGAGGTCCGGGCGTCGCCACTGCCGCAAAGCGGGCGCGTTCCTCCTCATTCAGTCCCAGCGCTATCGCAAGCCGCCGCATTGTGTCGCGCTGCGGCCTGTTGTCGCCTCGCTCGAGCGCCTGAATACCGCGCACGCTCACGCCCGCGCGTTCGGCTAGCGCCGCCTGGGTCAGCCCCGCGGCCCGCCGAAAGTCGTTGAGGAGCTCGTCGAAGCCCTCCCGCGTCTTTGCGATCACATGCCTGCCCTGCCTTGAGAGGCGTTCACGCCCACGCCGGCCCCTCACGACGCCCCGACCCCGCAAGACTGAAGCTGAGCTTGCTTGCTCCTCAGCATAGCACAGAGCTTCCGCAGACGCAGGAAGAGCACGAATACGCGCCAAAGTCAAAATATAGCGTGATTGCGCGACCCGTGGTTGACAGCCTCAGGATAGATCGGGAGGCACCCGCAACCTTACATCTAAGCGCCAACCTTGCGTGTAAAACTGCGGGTTTCGCGTCGTCATGGCATGCCCCACGGCGCACACTGGTCAGCAGGCTGCCGCCCGGGTGAGATCGGAGCGCTGCCGGGCGCCACAAACCAGCAGCGAGGAAGGGGTGTGCGATCCAACCACCACCAGCACCTGGCACGGCCGCCGAGGCGCCGCGACGAGGAGAGCGGCACCGGCGCCTCGTGTGCCGCCTGGTGGAAGAAGGCGTGAACGGCGGCAACCTCGACGTAGTCGATGCGGTGGTGGCGCGCACCTACCCCAGCCTCACCGCCGGCAGCAGCGGAGTACAGAGCCTGAAGGACCTGCTCACCCTCTACCGTGGCGCCGTCCCCGACGCGCACTGGACAATCGACGATCAGATCGCCGAAGGCAACACGGTCGTGACCTGCTTCACCGCGCGCGGGACGCACCGAGGAGCGCTGTGGGGCCTGCCCCCAACCGGCAGGCACACATCCGTGCCGGGAATCCTGATCAGCCGCTGCGCCGGCGGCCGCATCGTGGCGCAATGGACGCAGGTAGATCTGCTCGACCTGCTGCAACAGCTTGGCGTGATGCCGCCGATCGAGCTTGACCAAGCGGTGGTAGTGGCCCAGGTGCTGCGTTCTGCTGCCGCGTGGACACGGGGAAGAAGGGAGGGTACTGCCATGGACTCGCGGCAGTGAGCAGCGTGTCGTGACTTCTGTGGAATGCGTTTCCGGCTCTCGCGGTTTGCGCCTGCGCATCCAGGATTAGTCCGGCGCCAGCGGACAGCGGTGATTAGTGAGGCTAGAAAGGGGAGGACTGGCTGGCCATGGCTGGAATAACGCGGATCCGTGGTTGTCATGCATAGCCACCGTACTGAACATGGCCAGGCACAGAACAACCTTGGAAGGCGCGTCTGACATGAGGAAGAGGATGGGCTCGGGCCCGAATACGTTGTGCACCCTGAGTGAAATGGAAGACAATGCGACTACCTAGAATATTTGCCCAACGCGCATGGCACTGTGTTGCCGTGGCCGTGTCCCTGGCTGCCTTCATGGCGAGTGCGGCACCTTCCGCTACCTTCTCGGACACGAATTCCGGGGACACGAATTCCTCCGCATCATGGCCGATGTT
>JAQBPC010000311.1 GCA_028287725.1 Chloroflexota bacterium
TGGAACACAAAGCCGGCCCTCGGCGCCGCGGCTCTGGTCACCACCGTGATCTCCACCGCACCGCGGTTCTACACGTGGAACGTCGGGCCGTACGTGGTTCAGCAGCAAGGCGTGCAGGCGGTGAGTCTGGCCCTGGTGATGCCAGTTATGCCGTCCGACAATGCACCGGATCGCTTCAACTCCCGTGAGGCAAGCAGCAACCAGCCGCAACTTGTGGTCACCACGAAGTAGTGGTCGATTCACTCGTCTCGCATTGACCGGCAATTCTGTCGACGTCGGGCCTCAGTGTCGTGGTCACCGCCGCACGTAGAGGACGATGTCATTTTCCCGCGCCACCAGGCGCCAACTGGGATCGTGCTGAATCGCCGCGACGGCGCGGAGGCGCTTCGCTTCAGTTGCCGAGCGTTCCTGCAGGTCGAAGAGCAAGACATCGGCGTGCTCGTATCCGGTGAAGAAGTGCGTGACCCAGCGGCGTTCGGTCAAATGCGCGCCCATTTGGTTGTCTACCGCGAGCACAGCATCCGGAGGCACGAGGGACACAAGATGCTCCATCGCCCGTTCGCGCGGGCCCATGGTGTACGCGCTTGCGGCGAAGTCACGCTGCCATGGCAGCGGTCCGATGGCCACGCCGGTGACTGCCACGGCGGCCAGCACGAGGACTGCTACCCGCAGCCGGTAGCGCGGCGCCAGGCGGGTAAGGCCGAATACCGTGCCGGCAAACAGCAAGGGAATCAGCGGTGCGGCATAGTGGTAGTGGATGTTGTACTGCAGCGGATACGTGCTCAGCAGCGTGTAGGCGACGGTCGGCGCCGGCAGCAGCAGCGACCAGCCACCCAACAAGGGTAACGCCAGTAACGGTGCGAGCAATAGGCCAACGTAGCCAAGCTTGTCGCTATTGAGGAAATGGGTGAGATACGCGAGATGCAGCGACCCATTCTGTAGCAATCCGCCCTGGTATCGGCCCTCAAAGAGGTATGGCCCGCCGCGAATATGGGGCACCGCCAGGAACACTACTCCTGCCGTCCAACCCAGTCCAAGTGCCAGCAGACCAATGCCCAGTATGCGCTGCCGGCGGCCGAGGAATGCGTACGCGCCAAAGGCGGCGACGATGAGCCCCACCTCTTCCTTAAACAACAGAGCGATACTTAGCAGCACAACCGCGGTGCGCCAGCGGCCGGCGTCGAGTCGCTCGATTGCCCAGGCCAGGCAGGGCACGGCGAGCACGATTTCGTGGAAGTCGAACAAGTTGGCGAATGCCAGGGAAGGATAGAGGAGGTATGCCACACCCAACAACGCGGCGATCCGCTCGTCGCCGGTGCGCCGAGCCGCTAACACGTAGAGTGGTATGGCGCCGGACGCAAGGGCGAGCGTCTGCGCTACGAGGAGCGTGTACACCGACGGCGCAATCAGATAAGGGAGCGCGAGAATGGCGATGCCGGGGCTGAAGTGCTGGCCAAGGAAGACGTGGTTTCTTTGGACAAACGGGTCCAACGTATCCCAGTAGAAATGACCGTGCGCGGTATTCCAGATCACCTGGTCGAAGATGCCAAGATCGATCAACGCCGAATGATACGTGGCGTGTTTGAGACAGCTAAGCGTGATGAGCGTCGCGCAATAGATCAGAAGCGCCGCGCCCATGATCAGCCGCGGGAGGGTTCTCTGGTCCTTCAGGTAGATGCTCCTGGAATTTGTCGTTGTCCGCACCGGATGATAGCCCGCGCACGGTCTTGGAGCAAGGCAGACCCATCCGTGGCAATGCGGGACGCCGGTGCTGCCGGTGCGGTACCCTTGGACAGGTGGCAGTGTCGATTCGAGCAACGCCGCCAATTTCACGCAGCTCATTCATGGAGGCGGCTTGATGCGCGCCATTTTGTATTACGTCGATGGGCCTCGGGCGTTTGAGCTTCACGGTCTCGAACGCCTCATCTATGACGACGTCACATTTGCGGAAGCGCAGACGCTGATGCGCGTTCCCAGCGTGCGAGAGCCTGGGGCGCCGTTGGAGACGATCGAGTTTCGAGACAGAGTCTTTAACCGCCACGAGGACAATCGCGTGTTGATCCGGAACCAGTGGGGCATCACGGACGTGCATGTAGCGGCTAGGAAATATCTGGTAACCATGTTGGTGACGGCGGACGATCTCGACACGCTCGATCTAGCCGGGGACGCGCATGCCTGAATTACCTGAAGTTCAAATGGTGGTCAACGAGCTACAAGAACGCCTGACCGGGCGACGATTTGCACCCGGCGCCACCTTTCTCTGGGAACGCACGGCCGGGTTCCCTGCCGCCGCAGAGTTTGCCGAGCGGCTGGCGGGTCGCGAAGTAACCGGGGTGCGGCGGCGCGCCAAGTACATTCTGGTGGATCTCGACAGCGGCGAGCAATTGGTGATTCACCTGCGCATGACCGGGAACCTGCACTTTGCCGATCCCTCCGAACCGCCCCATCCGCACCTGCGGGCACGCTTACCGCTGAGCGATGGTCAGGAGCTGCGCTTTGCCGACACCCGCAAATTCGGGCGGCTCTACCTCGGCACCCCGCTGGAGCTGGAAGCGGTAATCCCGCTGCACCGGCTTGGTCCGGAGCCTTTAGACGATGATTTTACCGTGGAACTGCTGCGGTCCCGACTCTCCCGCCGGCATGGGGCAATCAAGGCGGCCCTCATGGATCAGGCGCTGTTGGCCGGCTTGGGCAACATTTACGCGGATGAGGCGCTGTTCCGAGCCCGGATCGACCCGCGTCGCCCGGCCGATACGTTGAGCGACAGCGAAGTCGCTGCGCTCCACGCCGGGATCCTCGCCTCGCTGCACCAAGCGCTTGGCAGCGGCGGCACAAGCTTTCGCGACTACCTCAGCACCTATGGGCGCAAGGGCGACAACGAGGAGAATTTGCAAGTGTTCCGGCGCAACGGCGAGGCATGCCTCCGTTGCGGGAACCCCTTGCAGCGGATCGTGGTAGGCGGTCGCGGCACGCATTACTGCGCTGTCTGCCAGGTATAGCGCCAGCCTGTTGAAAAAGTCCAAATAGGCTCGTCATTTGCCCTTGGCGAGCAACATGAGCGCGTACATGGCAGCGTGTTCGTGAGACATGCTGACGCACTGAAGACTTTTTCAACAGGCTGCTTCGCTACTTTCAGTCAACCGTGCCACATTGGCGTTTGCGGAATTAAGAGGAGCGTTCCCGCGAACCCCTTCACTTCACGGGGTTCGGGAGCAGCGAGAATACATCACAAGCGACGACCTCTAATCCTTACGCCAGATTCCCACTTTGGCGACCCATCATGCGCGTGCGTAGCGCGTGAACAAAACGCCCGTTGGGAGTGGAGTGGATTCGATCAGACGCAAATTAATGCGCCGTCCCTCGGGAAAAAGCTTCTTGCCTCCGCCGAGCACAAGCGGATAAACATGCAGGCTATATTCGTCAATCAGATCGTGCTCGGCCAAGGCATGAATCAGCACGCTGCTGCCATCGATCATGATGTTCTTGCCGGGCTGTGCTTTCAAGGCGCGTATTTCCTCGATTACATTGCCGCTAATCAAGGTTGAGTTGCGCCAGGCCGATGTCGATGTCAGTGTTGAGGAAACAACGTACTTCGGAATTGAGTTCATCATATCGCCAAAAAGGTCACCGGCCGGCAATGGTTCGAATGCCCCGCCGTGGATCTCCCATGTTTTGCGCCCCAAAAGCAGCGCGTCAGTTTGGCTCATCGCCTGAAAGAAATGCGCGCCAATGTCATCGTGCCAGTATGGCCCTGTCCACCCGCCGTAGGCGAAGCCGCCCTCAGTATCTTCTTCCGCGCCTCCCGGCGCTTGTATGACGCCATCCAACGACACAAACTCTGCTACGATGATGTTTCGCATGATCTCCTCCGTATCAAGCAACAACTCTAGTACTGCAACGACGGTTTTCGGGTTGCCTCTCCGCGAAGCAGAGAAGAACAACGGACAAGTCGGCGTATGAGCAGGTGGCGG
>JAQBPC010000323.1 GCA_028287725.1 Chloroflexota bacterium
GCAAGCTGATGACACGGCTGACAAATGATGTAGACGCCCTGAACGAGATGCTGACGTCGGGAGCTGTCTCCGTCTTCGGCGACGTGTTCACATTGGTCGGGATCATGCTGATCATGCTGGTTGCTAACTGGCGCTTGGCCCTCATTACTTTCGCGGTGCTGCCCGTATTGATCGTCATCGCCGGGTACTTCCGCAGGGCCATGCGCGACACTTTTCGCGTTGTACGCGTTCGCCTTTCGCGCCTCAACGCCTACATTGCCGAGAACATCTCAGGCACCCAAATCGTTCAGTTGTTCACGCGCGAGGAGCGCAATTTTGCGCGGTTCGACGACCTGAATCGTGATTATCTTAGCGCCAACATCAAGAGCGGGTTCTATTTCTCGTTGTTCAATCCCGTAGTCAATATCGTAGGCGCGGTGGCCGTCGCCATGATCATCTGGTATGGCGGCGGCAGGATTGCCGCGCGGGGAAGCCTGACACTCGGCGAGCTCGTGGCGTTTCTGGCGTACGCGGATCGATTCTTTATCCCCATCCGGGACTTGTCCGAGAAATACAACATCATGCAGTCGGCCATGGCGGCGTCGGAGCGCATCTTCGCGATCATCGATGAGCCGTCATTGATTCAAGATCCTGACCACCCGGTTCATCTGGAGCGCGTGGAGGGGAAGGTCGAGTTCCGCGATGTGTGGTTTGCCTATAACGCCGACGACTGGGTGCTGCGCGGCATCTCATTCACTATTCGCCCGGGCGAAAGCGTGGCCTTTGTCGGCGCCACCGGCGCCGGCAAGACGTCGCTCATCAGCCTCATTTCCCGCTTCTACGACGTGCAGGCTGGGCAGGTCTTGGTCGACGATATTGATGTTCGGCAGGTTGCTCAACGGCAATTGCGGCGACACATCGGAGCCGTTCTGCAGGACCCATTCATCTTTTCGGGAACGATCGCTGGGAACATTCGACTTGCAAATACCGACATTACGGACGAGCAGGTGCGGGTGGCGGCTCGCTACGTCAACGCGGACGGCTTCATCCAAGCATTGCCGAACGGCTTCGACGAAGAGGTTCGCGAGCGCGGCGCGGGGCTCTCTGTTGGGCAAAAGCAGCTTCTCGCCTTTGCCAGAGCAATTGCCTTCAATCCGGAAATCCTGCTGGTGCTCGACGAGGCGACCTCCAGCGTCGACACCGAAACGGAAGTGCTGATTCAGGATGCGCTGGCGAAGCTGATGAAGGGCAGAACATCAATTATCATTGCACATCGCCTGTCGACTATCCGGAATGTCGATCGCATCATCGTGCTGCATAAGGGCCGCATCGCCGAACAGGGCACGCACGAGCAGCTCATCGCACGCGACGGGTTTTATCGCAGGCTCTATGAGCTGCAGTACCAGGGAATTGACGCTGCGAGCTGACATTCCACGCGGCCTCAGTGATACCACGGATTAGCAGTTCGTCGAGCTGGCTCATGCATTACGGACATGTTATGCCTGATTTGCTATAGTGCTCGCGGTAGCCATTGAGTACACTCATTGACGTAAAACCCATGTCCCTCGTCGGGCAATCCTTCAACATGGGCCGTATTGGATGGCAACGATGCAGGGTATTCGAGGGCAAATATGGACGTAGGCAAGGCCCAGAGTCGGGCCGCCATGGCGCCACAGCCCGTTGCGCCTCCCATCGCTATACCTGGCCTGATTCTCAAGGCGATGCGTCCGCGCCAGTGGACCAAGAACCTTCTCTGCGGGGCCGCGCTGGTCATGGCCAATCGCCTGCGCGATGGCGCCTCCGACCTCAGAATGGTGTTCTGCATACTCCTATTCTGCGCGCTGTCCGGCTCCATCTACCTGCTGAACGACTCACTCGATGCGGAACGCGATCGCCTGCACCCGACCAAGCGCTTACGGCCCGTGGCCTCCGGGCGTTTGCCGGTTCGCGTGGCGCAACGAGCCGCGGTGCTCATCGGGGCGGTCAGCCTGCTGTTGTGTCTCCTGTTAGGCTTTCCATTCTTTGAAGTGGCGTTGGCCTACATGGTGCTGCAATTTGGCTATGTGTTTTATCTCAAGCATGAGGTGCTGCTGGATGTCTTTGCTATCGCCCTTGGGTACGTGCTGAGGGCAGCGGCAGGCGCCGTGGCTATACACGTCGAAATCTCCGTCTGGCTCTACCTCTGCACGATTCTGGGCGGCTTGTTCCTGGCACTGGGGAAGCGACGCCAGGAATTAATCGAGCTCGAGGACGGGGCGGCGGATCACCGGCAAAACCTTGGCGAATATAGCCTGGAGCTGGTCGACCAGTTAATCACCATCGTGTCCGCCTCCACAATCGTGGCGTATTCGCTCTACACTTTTACGGCGCCCAATCTGCCGGCAAATCACCAGATGATGGTGACGGTGCCGTTTGCCGTGTACGGCATCTTTCGCTACCTGTATCTTGTTCACCAGCATGGGCAAGGCGGCAGCCCGGAAGAGGTGCTGCTGCGCGACCGTCCATTGCAGGCCTGTATCTTGCTGTGGGGTGCGATTGCCATAGTGGTGGTGAGTGGCTCAGGGCATGGGCCGTAAGTTCTTTCTCTCGCTGCTGTTTGGGCTGATAGTCCTGAGCGTGCTGGCCCTGGTTGGCGATGCCCCGCGTGTCGCGGATGCGCTCCGTCGATTCCCGCTCGCCTATTTGCCGGCCATCCTTGCCCTCACGCTTTGGAACTACGCGTTCCGATTCCTGAAGTGGCATCTCTATCTGCGGCGTCTCGATATTCGCGCCTCTGTTTCCGATAGCCTTGGCATCTTTCTCTGCGGGCTCTCGATGGCGATAACACCGGGAAAGGCCGGTGAGCTGCTGAAATGCGTGCTGCTCCGCCGCCGCGCGGGCACTCCGCTCACCACCTCGGCGCCTGTGGTGCTTGCCGAGCGCTTAACCGACGGTCTGGCCATGATGGGGCTTGCTGCCACCGGCTTGCTCTTGTACCGTCAGGCCGTGCCGCCGATGCTCGGTCTCCTCACGGCATTCGTCGCTGTAATCGCGCTGACCCAGGCTCCGTTCGTGCGCCATCGGCTGCTGCCCTGGCTGCAGACACACCCTCGGCTGGTTCGATGGGCCGCGGAGATTGGACGTATCTACGCGAGTGCACGCACGCTCCTGGCGCCGGGTATGCTACTGGTTGCCGTCGGCATTGGCCTCATCTCGTGGAGCGGAGAGTGTCTCGCGTTCTACCTGGTGCTGCATGGCCTTGGCCTCCCAGCCGGCGGCACGCTCCTGATTCAGGCGGCGTTTGTGCTGGCGGTGTCGACGCTCGTCGGTTCGGCTACGCTGCTGCCAGGTGGCCTAGGCTCCGCCGAGGGGAGCTCTGCCGCGCTTCTGCTCGCGGTGACCCATACACAGCTGACCATTGCCGTAGCCGCAACGCTCCTGATTCGGCTTTGCACCCTCTGGTTTGGGGTTTGCGTGGGGTTCGCCTCACTGTGGCTGTATCGCAGGCGGTTGGGAGGATGGCGTGAGCCCCTGCCGGCGCTTTTCGCGCAGCAGGCGCCATAACAGCGCGCAACTGCTTAATTTGCGTCCAGATCGGCCCGGCATCACAATGCCGGCGACTCGCGTGCGTGTACACCGTGGCCCCCGTGGATCCCGCGCCATTGTTGCGCGCATGAGCCTTCAGCGCCGGCGAAAACGCCTGTCGTCACGACACGAACTTTGACCGTTTCCCAAGGGGAACGCCCAAGTTCTCCTCGTTATGCTATTGACCCTTTGGTTCAAAGCACGGTTATACTAATCTCCGCATGTGTTCTAACCCCCATACATGCGCGTACCCCAATCAAGGATGGACATGCAGCAAGACAGCGCGTGGTCGTATGGACCGAACGGATTACCAGTAGAGAATATTCCAGTACACAATCAGCCCACACTGGTAATGCGGCCGGTTCCCACCGAGCGACCTCGCCGCCGCCGCGTGCGTTTCCGTGTGCGGACTGTGATTATTGCCGCGATACTGTTCCTGTTGCTTCTGTTCCTCGGGTCGGGCATTGTTTTCTGGTACTATCCACCGGCGCTCGGCTGGGTAAGCCAACCGTTCCTGCCCTCCGCGAGCAACGTCGTGCCTTGGAATGGCTCAGACCCGATTAATATCCTGGCACTTGGCGAGGACCAGCGCTTCCCAGGTGCGAAAACACACTCCGATACGATTATCGTCATCTCAGTCGACCCCGGCAGCGGCCATGTCCGCATGGTTTCCCTCCCGCGCGACCTCGCGGTGAGCGTGCCCGGCTATGGCGAAATGAGCAAGATCAACGAGGGCAATTACCTTGGCGGGCCGCGCTACGAGGCGTACACGGTCGAACACGCGCTAGGGATTCCCATCAACTATTACATGGTCTTGCGATTCCAAACCTTCCGCAAGCTCATCGATGCCCTGGGCGGCGTGGATATCAACGTCGACCAGAAAATCAACGATCCGACCTACCCCGCCTTGCAGGGTAGCGGCTACGCTCCGCTCGTCCTCAATCCAGGCATGCAGCATATGGATGGCGCGACCGCGCTCGCCTATGTGCGTGAGCGGCATGCCTACACCACCGGCGATGAGGTTCGCGTGCAGCATCAGCAGCAGCTTATTACCGCGCTGAAGTCGCAGCTGATGAGCCCCGGCACGTTGTTCCGGCTTCCGTCTCTCGTGTCGGCGATTCAAGGCGCCTTAGAGACGAATTTGCCGGGCAATATGCTGCCGGTAATTGCCATGCACATGGCCCGGAACGGTAGCATGGAGCATGTATACTTTAGCGATACAAATGGCATGGTGAACCAATGTATCGGCTACGACAATGGGGCAGATTTGTGCCCGACCCCAGCCTTCTGGACCAAAGTACATGACTTGTTCCAGAACCCGCAGCTTGCCGCGGAGCATGCCACCGTGTTCGTGCAGAACGGCAGCTATCTGACGGGTGAGGCGGCGGCCGTGGCGAAAACCCTGACTACCTCCCAGTTCAACGTGGTTGGCAGCGGGAACGCGGACAAGAACGATCACGCGCACACGGCGGTGATTATCAACAGCGCCCAGTCCGGCAGCGCCCCGTACACTGCTCGGCTCCTTCAACAAATGTTTCAAGCGCGATTGCTCACGCGCAGCATGCCTGATGTGCACGCGCAAGTGGTGCTTCTTATCGGCAATGATGTTCCCCAGATCCAGTGAGTCCAGGCTCGGAGTTTTGCACGCACTACCCGCATCCCGCATACCAGGATTGAGCGTGTTTCGCCTGGCCATCTGATGATCGCCGTTGGAGTAACGCGATCGATGGTAGGATCCATGCTGCGAGGGACTTCAGCCACCCCAGTGCAAGATGGAGAAATTAAACGAATGAGTGCGACATTGCCCGCGCTATATCCCCTGCGGACAGATCCGGTGTATCGCCACTACATTTGGGGCGGCAACCGCCTCGGCCCACTCCTCGGCAAGCCACCAGGACCCAACGGCACCTTGGCGGAGTCATGGGAAATCGCGGACGAGGCTCGCGTCGCGGGCGGCGCCTGGCATGGCCACACGCTGCGTGAGGTCGACGAGGCGACAGGTGGGGCACTGACGGGCGATAGCCCGCACTATCCTAACGCGCGCCTTCCAATACTGATCAAGCTGTCGGATTCGGCGCAAAATCTCTCGGTGCAGATCCATCCCAATGACGAGCAAGCGCTGAGCATGGAACCCGACAGTGGCTACCCGGGTAAGACCGAGATGTACCTGGTGCTGGCTGCTGAGGAGGGCGCCGGCGTGTACTGGGGCCTGCGCGAGGGCGTATCTCCCGAACAGCTCGAACAAGCGTGTCGGACTGGCTGGGGAGTCCCTGACCTGCTTCATTTCGTTCCAGTGAAGCCGGGCGATGTGCTGTACTCACCATCGGGCGTCGTGCACGCGATTGGCGAGGGCATTGTCTACTGCGAGGTACAGCAGAACTCCGACATTACTTTCCGGCTCTTTGATTGGGGCCGCGTGGATACGGACGGGAAGCCGCGCCCACTACATCTGGAAAAAGCGCTTGCTGTACTTGACGTAACAAAGCAGAAAACCAAGCCTATCCAACCGCTGACCTTTCCGACCGAGCGGCACGGGGTAACCCGCACCATGCTGTGCGCCTGCCGGTACTTTGCCGTCGAGCTGCTTGAGTTCTTCGCGGACGAATCAGCCCCTACGAGCGCAGGCGCAG
>JAQBPC010000334.1 GCA_028287725.1 Chloroflexota bacterium
CCTCGAGCCAGGCGGCATCGACGATTGGCGGGAACGCGGCGATGAACGCCGGCGGCCCGCATACGCTGGCTTACGGCGTTACGGCGAATCACGTGCTCGGCGTGCGCCTGCTGCTGGCGAACGGCCAAGTCGCGGAGCTTGGCGGGCCGGCGCCTGATATGCCGGGCTATGACCTGACATCGTTGGTCGTCGGTAGCGAAGCCACACTTGGCGTGATTGGTGAAGTGACGGTGCGCTTACTGCCAAGGCCCGAGGCCGTGCGTACGATGGTGGCTGTGTTCGACTCCGTGGAACGGTGTGCCGCCTGCGTCGGCGCGATCATCAGAACGGGAGTCATTCCGGCAGCGCTGGAAATGATGGACAACCCGACGATCCGAGCCGTCGAAGCGGCGACGTCCGCCGGCTACCCGCTAGATGCCGGGGCTGTGCTCCTGATCGAGCTGGAAGGGCTCGTAGAGGCAGTTGAAGTCGGCCTCGAGTCGGCCATTGCCACCTGCACTGAGAGCGGCTCCTCGGAAATTCGGGTAGCCACAACCGAAGAAGAGAGAGCCAAGCTCTGGAAAGCACGTAAAGAGGCCGGGGGTGCTTACGGCCGGCTGGCGCCGAACTACTATGTCATGGATGGCGTGGCGCCACGCAATGCCTTGCCCGCCGTACTGGCCGCGGTCGAGCGAATTAGCGCCGAATACAATCTGCAAGCTGCGACGCTATTACATGCTGGGGACGGTAACATCCACCCTGCCCTGCTGTTTGACTCCGAAGAACCGGGGGCCATCGAGCGGGTCCGCGCGGCCGGCGCCGCGATCCTGCAGGTGTGCCTGGACCATGGCGGTTCGTTGACCGGCGAGCATGGCATCGGCGTCGAGAAACTCGACGTAGTTCGACAGATGTTCACTGATGACGACCTGGAGATCATGGATCGGGTTCGTCGAGTGTTTGACCCGGATCGCCGCTGCAATCCCGGCAAATTGTTCCCGACGCCCGGTCGCTGCATTGAGCTACAGGGTCGAGCATTGCTCGAGGCGCACTGGTGAGTGCGACTGTGGAGCATGCACTCGGTCCGGATGCACCGTGGCGCGGTGTTACGGACGGCGCTGCGGACGATTTGCGCATCGATGGACTGGCACCTCGCTTCGAAGCGACGCCGGCAACGCCTGAGGAGTTGTGTGCGATACTGCGCGAAGCAGAGAAGGCGGGGCTCGCCGTGTGTCCGCGCGGCGCCGGAAGCAAGACATCACGCGGACAGGTCCCGGTGCGCTACGACCTTGCCCTGAAGACAACCTCGCTCACTGGGCTACTTGAGTATCGGCCAGACGATCTCGTCGCCGTTGCGCGCGCCGGAACACCGCTCAGAGAGCTTCAGCGTTCCTTCAGCGAGCATGGTCAGTGGCTGGCGCTGGACCCGGCGGACAGCGCATCGGCGACAATTGGCGGCACGCTCGCGGCAAATACCAGCGGCCCACATCGGTATCGCTATGGGACGGCGCGCGACCTGGTATTGGGGATGCAGGTAGCCTATGCCGGCGGAACGCTGGCCCGGTCAGGCGCTAAAGTAGTGAAGAGTGTCGCCGGATATGACATCCATAAGCTGCACATCGGCGCCCTGGGTACGCTTGGCGTGATTACCGAGGTTGCCCTGCGGCTTCATCCGCTGCCCGCTAGTCAGCAGCTTGTCGCCTGCGCCGCACCGACAGTTTTAGGGCTCGCCCCGGTTATCGAGACGCTGATGCACCTCCCGCTGGGGCTCGGAGCAATGGAGCTCGTGAACGCCGCGGGCGCTGCCCGATTGAAAAGCGCAGGCGTGAACCTCCCCAGTGGATGGCTATTGCTGGTCCTGTGTGAGGGGCACCCACGCGTGGTGGGACGCCAGGTCGACGAGGTACGGCGCGCCGCGGCATCCGTGAGCGTCGCCGTCTCTCCAGTAGCAACCGATACTGCCGCCGTCGCACTCCTCGACGAGATCTCTCGCCTCACCGTGCCGGATGAACGGGACACGGTAGTGCTCAAGATTGCGGTACCACCGGGCCATACAGCCGCGGCGATAGACGGAGTCGAGAAGCTACTCGCGGAGTTCGAGACATCTGCACAACCGGTCATTCAGGCGCATGCGGGAAACGGCGTAGTGCATGTGAATCTCCAACCACAGGTCGCCGGCATCTCCGACATCGTGCAGCAATTGAGGCACGCGGCGAAGGGCTTTCGTGGGCACGTCACTGTGCTCGCCTGTCCGCTGGATGCCAAGCGGCAACTAGATGTATGGGGAGAAACGGCGACGCCCACGCTGATGCGCGATCTCAAAGCTGCCCTCGACCCACGTGCCGTCCTGAATCCCGGCCGCTTTGTGCATGGACTGTAGCGCTTAACCAACCACTGTGTTCACTTTGACCACTTACGCGCGGCATTGAAGGCTGCATAATGAGTATGCTGAATGCCGACTGTACCGTGGATTGATGACCGTAGCATGAGAGAAGCGTTCCCATGATGAACTCGGTGCGTACCGACATTCTGCGCCAGGTCCGCGAGCGCGACGTCCGGATGGTGCGATTTCTATACTGCGACACCAGCTCAATTATTCGGGGCAAAGCCACCCATGTCCGCGGACTCGAAGATAGGTTGCACAGCGGCATCGGTCTCACCGTAGCAATGCAGGCGATGTGCATGCTCGACCAACTTGCAAATATCGATGGATTGGGCGCGGTCGGCGAGATCCGGCTTGTACCGGACCCGCGCACATTCGTGGTCCTGCCATATCTGCCAAGAGTCGCCTCCATGTGCGTCGACATGATGACGCTGGACAATGAGCCGTGGGCGTTCTGCCCTCGGTCATTCCTCAAGCGGATGATTGCGCGCCTTGAAGGACAGGGCATGCGTATCCGTGCCTCGTTCGAGGGCGAGTACAGCCTGCTGGCCGCCGACGGTGACATGCTTCGGCCCATCGACTCAAGCCTGTGCTTTTCAACAGTCGGCATGGATACGTCCGCGGCGGTGATCAACGCAACGATCGATGCGCTCGAGGCGCAGGGCCTTCAGGTGGAGCAATATTACGCCGAATTGGCGCATGGCCAGCAAGAGTTGTCGATCCGGCATGCCGAAGGACTTGACGCCGCGGACAACCAGATTACCTATCGGGAGACCGTGCGCGGGGTAGCGCAGCAGCACGGCTTAGTGGCCTCATTCGCGCCAAAACCGCTCGTGGATCAGGCAGGTAACGGCTGCCACCTCCACTTCAGCCTGGTTGGTCGGGACGGCAGAACCTCATTGTTCTACGATCGCGGCGCGCCGTACAACCTTAGCACCACAGCGCGGCAGTTCACGGCGGGTGTACTCGAACACCTACCCGCCCTCGTAGCGCTCACGTGCTCGAGCGTCAACTCGTATCGGCGGCTGCAGCCGCAGGCCTGGAGCTCTGCCTATACCTGCTGGGGACCCGACAACCGCGAAGCCGCCATACGCGTGGCATCACCATTTGCCGGCGACGAGGCGGGCACGATCAATGCCGAGCTCAAAGCGTGTGACCATACCTCAAACCCCTACATTGCGCTTGGCGCACTAATCGCGGCCGGACTCGACGGCATCGCGCGTAAGCTCGATCTCCCAGATCCCGTGCTCGCCGATCCTTCGTTGCTCAGTGAAGCCGATCGGACTGCACGGGGGGTGAAGCGGCTGCCGGGGAGCTTAACGGAAGCCCTCGATGAGCTGGCCGCGGATGCCGTGCTCTGTGGCGCGCTGGGTCCGGAGCTAGTCAGTGCCATACAGGGCGTCAAAAGGCTGGAGGCGCGCTTGTTTGCCGAGCAGGACGTCGATTTTGAGCTGAACCGGCACAATACCCGGTTTTAGGAAAGGGAGGACGGCATTGATCATCACCACCACCGAGAACGTACACGGGTACCGGGTTCGGGAAGTCAGGGGCCAGGTATTCGGTGTCGTCGTGCGAAGTCGAGGACTCGGCGGCAACATTATGGCCAGCCTGCGATCGCTGAAGGGCGGTGAGATTAAGGAGTACACGCAGCTGCTGGAATCAACGCGTAACGATGCCATCGATCGCATGGTGCAAAATGCACAGGCAATGGGCGCCAATGGCGTGGTGATGATGCGTTTCGACTCCTCGGAGATAGGCGAGACAATGTCGGAAATTGTAGCCTACGGCACGGCGGTAATCCTCGATCCGGATGCATAGCGAATCCGATCGGTATCACGTTACTTTTTAACCTGGTCCTCACGTTTTCCTGTACAGGACCAGCAATGGCAGGTCAAATGCCACTGCTGGTCGTCGCCAAGCGGCGGCGTGGAGAACGAGATCCGTGGTGGTCAAGGGGTGGTGACCACGCGGGTCCGAAGCGGGATCAGAGGATGTCATGCCAGGGTATTCGTTTGCCGGATGCAGGACTAGCGCGGTAGCCTTCCAATCGGCACTGGAGGCGTCCGCGTTTGAAGCATGGGCTCCGGGTGCCCCGGCGACCAACACACGCGGCAAGAAGTGGTGGATGGCAGACGACATGCGGCAGCCCGTGCCTGGAGACGACACCCGTGCAAGTGCGGCAACCGCTGAGACGCCGGCATCGGTGGGCGCCAACGCCCTGAGCGCCGGCGGCGCAGCGGCCACGCATGGCTCTGCCGCGGAATATGCATTGCTGGATGATGCAGAGCTCGTCGAGCGCGCCAAATATGAGTCAGCAGCTTTCGGCCACTTATACGAGCGACATGTGCGCTCGGTGTTTGGTTTTGCATACAACAAAGTGCAGGACGCAAGTGTAGCCGAGGACCTCACCTCGCAGACGTTCCTCAGAGCTTTAAAGGCACTGCCCCGCTACGAGCAGCGGGGCGTACCGTTCAGGAGCTGGCTCTTCCGCATTACCGCGAATCTTGTGGCTGACCGCCATCGCTCGCCGCATCCCGAAGTACCGTTGCGCAAGCACGAGGGGAACGACGAAGTCGCTGACGAAATCGACCCGCCGGATCCACACGCCGAAGAAGAGATTACAGAATGGGAGCGGGCGGAGGCGTTTGCTCGGCTCATAGCTGATCTCTCGCCTGAACAGCGCACCGCAGTGCATCTGCGCTTCGTGGACGGCTTGCCAATCGCCGCCATCGCCACGCAAATGGCCCGCTCCGAGGGAGCGGTCAAAATGATGCTGATGCGCGCACTGCAGAATCTACGACGAACGATGACCTTGGAGACCTCAGATGCAGGATGACCTGCGCGCCGACTTGCTCAATCAGGTCCTGAGCGACCGCCATCCCCTGCCTGATGGCCTCGAGGACGCCGAGCTGGACGCCCTGGTCGAGCTTGGCGCTGAGCTGGACCACCTCGGCGCACATATTGCGATGATCGAGCACGCGGATAGCGCCTTTAATCCCGCGTTCGCCCACTCCCTTGCGGCCAGGTTGCTGTCGGAACACCCAGCCGCCGCAAGCGCGACTGCAGAACATGAGCAGATAGCGAAGGGGTCGGTTGTGGCGCCCGTGGTGCGCCATGCGCGGCGCATCACCCGGCACGTGATCGTCCTCGGCGTCGTTGTTTTGGGCCTGATAGCAGCGGCTATCGCCGGCATCATCAATTCATCACATCCCGTCTCGGTGGCGACCACAGCTGGGAAGGTGTCACCGACGGCGCAGGGACCGCAAATCTTTTCCGCGGCAGCCCCAAAAGACACTCCCCGCCACGCGGCGGTGCCGAATCGCACGACACCCTCTTTTGGGTCAAAGGCGGCCGCTACACCCTCCGCCAAGGTACACAAGAATACATCTAAGGGCTCCCAGGCCGCGGGAACGCCTACCGTGCCGGCGCCTAGGAACGGAGCGATGCGTACAGCGCCGGCACAGGGAGACGCGGTTCAGCTTACGGTCTACCGCCTTCCAGCCGTGCTGCCGGCGCTTCCTGCTTCTGCCCCGGTGTACGTGCTGCGCTACCAGACCCTCTCGGCATCGACGGTTGCTTCCATTGCAGCGACTTTCCACGGGCTACGCCTGGACGTTCCCAGCGGCCGCTACCGAGCGCCGGGAGGCGATGCATTAAGCGTCACACGCCAAACGGGCGAAATTCTGTACACACGCCCTGATGCCGGCGCGAACGGTGCAGGAAAGCCCAAGATAACACCGGCCCAGGCGACGAACCTGGCACTTGCATGGCTTGCAGCCCACGCCATGCTGCCAAAAGGTGTGAGCGCGCGCGACGCAAGCACACAATATCTGCATGGGAAGGTGATTGTGCAATTTGCCCCTTCAACGCGGTTCCCTCTCAATGCAGACCAGACTGCCGTCGATCTAACGGTAGAGCTGGATGCCGGCGGTCACGTATTCTATGCGCATCGCTTGTGGCCCACGCTGCAGGGCGCGGGCACGGCGCGATTACGCAGCCCGCATTCGATAGTTACCTCGGACACTGGTGCGGCCTCGCCCGGCTCCGTGCAGGGAGCCACATCAACTCCGCAGAGATAGTATTCGATGTCGGCTTCTAGAGTCGTTCAAATT
>JAQBPC010000389.1 GCA_028287725.1 Chloroflexota bacterium
GGTGTCGATGATCACGTTCGGCTCAATGATTGTATCCGCGCCGATCACGGCGTCCGCGGCAATGTAGGTGGCAGTCGGGTCAATCAGCGTGACGCCGCCGCGCATGAGGGTCTCATTGATGCGACGCCGCATAATCTGTTCCGCCTGCGCCAGACCAACGCGATCATTTATCCCGACAACCTCGTCGTGCGCAGCATTCGGCACCACGAGGAGCTTGTTCAACTTGGCGGCCGCGGCGGCCAAATCAGTCAAATAAATCTCATCGTCGCCATGGCGCGGCAATGTCGGCAGCGTATTCCGCAGCCATTCGACGTCGATAGTGTAGACACCGGTGTTGATTTCCTGGATCTGTCGCTGCTCGGCAGAAAGCCACTTCTCTTCGGTGATTGAGACCGGCCTTCCTTGTTCGTCGCGAATAATCCGACCATAGCCGAATGGCTCACCGACCGTTGCCGACAACAGCGTGAGCACGGCGTTCTGCGCGCGGTGTTGTTCCTGAAGTCCACGAAGAGTGACGCTTGTGAGTAGCGGCATATCGCCGTACATGACCATCACTTCAGAGCAGTCATCCGGCAACGCCTCAAGTGCGACACCGACCGCATGCCCAGTGCCCAGTTGCTGGGTCTGGATTACACACTGTACGTCCTCTGGCAGAAGTCCGCGCACTATATCCTGGCCGTGGCCAAGCACATACATGGGCGTCAATCCTGGTACGCCCGAAATTGCTGCATGAACATGCGCGATCATGGGAAGACCGGCGACCTTATGGCTTACCTTTGGCAAAGCCGACCGCATCCGCGTACCTTTGCCGGCCGCGAGCACAATTGCGATTGTCACATTAGCGCCCATCAGCAGAAATCCGACTAGAATCCATCGTCCATGGCCTGCGGTCAATCAAACAGGCACATTCGGGGACTGCGCGGGGTTGGCAATAGGCGCTGGGCAGTTTCGTGACGTCATTCCGCGACATGTTGACGAACCAACCCGACGCCAACCGACCCTCCCACAATCAACTGATTGGCGCTCCTCACGCGCATTCCGGCTAACAGTGTAGCAGGTGAAACGGTGGGGGCGGATCGACTACGCGGACAGATGCGCGGGCAAACCCTTACCAGGCAACGCTCTGCACAGGTTGCACACTATCACTCGAGCGCGGCGACTAAACCTGCCAGTTCAGGAGAGCAGTCTCATCATCGTCATCAAGGCCGGCCATAGCAAGTGCGGTATGCCTGGCGCTCGACTCCTCATGGCGCTCGATGGCGGCAGCTACCGCCTGGCCAATCGCATTGGCCAGGCGGTCGATACTGTCTGAGGAGTCTGGAGACCAATCCGCTAACGCTCTCCGAGCAGCATTTGCGGCGACTTTTGCGAGGTCTTCCATATTGTTTGCTACCTTAGCGTTCGATCGGGACGCCGACTAAGCTACCCCACTCGGTCCAAGATCCATCGTAATTCTTCACATTTTGGAAGCCAAGTAGCTGGGTTAGCACGAACCAGGTGTGGCTGCTGCGCTCGCCGATCCTGCAGTACGCTACCACAGTCTTGTCCGGTGTCACGCCCTCACCTTCGTACAGTGCACGAAGCTCGCTGCCGCTCTTGAAGGTTCCATCTTCATTGGCCGCTTTTGCCCACGGGATGCTCCGAGCGCCAGGAATATGGCCGCCGCGCTGCGCACCCTCCTGTGGGTAGTTGACCATGGCTATAACCTCGCCCTTATACTCCGCGGGCGAGCGTACGTCGACGAGGGCACGGCCGGCGGGCGCCTGAACGTATTCACGGAGCACCTCATCACGGAAGGCCCGAATCGACAGATCTGGCTCGCTCGCGGTATAGGTAGTTGAGGAATATTTTGGTACTTCTTTGACGAACGGGCGCGCCTCAGCCTCCCATTTGCCGCGGCCACCGTTGAGGACTCGCAAGTCCTTGTGACCGTACAACCGGAACAACCAGAACGTGTAGGTGGCGTACCAGTTGTTGCGGTCTCCATAGAATACGACCGTCGTATCGTTCGCAATACCTCTCGACGCGGCCAACTTTTCGAAACCGGCCTTATCGATGAAATCCCGGCGCACCTGATCCTGCTCATCCGTGTGCCAATCGATCTTGACCGCACCGGGGATATGGCCCGTTTCATACAGCAATACGTCCTCGTCGGATTCGACGATTCGGACCTTCGGATCGTTCAGGTGCTCTGCCAGCCAATCGGTTGTGACCACCACTTCGGGGTGCGCATAGCCGTCAACCATTTCATCGCTCCTCTGCTACTACGTGTGCACGTGCTCTCATTCAGGCAACATACCGCTACGAAGGCGAACGCGAACACCAGTAGGCCTACCCTCGGCCTCGTGCGCTCAGTCTAGCATACGCTAAGTGGACTGTCACCTAAATCGACTGGCATACTTGGAATTAACAGTGCCGGCGCATTTTCAACTGGATAATGGGTATGCGGAACGGTTACACTTAGGAACAATTGACTGGAACGGCCACGACGATGTGTCGGACGAATGCCGTATTGCGGGGCGCGCTGTAACGGTTAGAGGCGGCAAAATGGCTCAGAGCTACGCACAACTCCTGAACAAAGTAAAGCAGCAGGTCCGAGAAATTAGCCCGCGCGACGCGATGGACGTAGTATCTGGCTCCGGCGAGTATGCCTTAATTGACGTCCGCGAACCTGACGAATATCAGCAAGGCGCGATTGCAACCGCAATTCACATACCGCGTGGTTACCTCGAGCTGCGCATCGAGAATACCGTGCCCGACCATTCAACACCTATTGTACTGTACTGCGCCGGCGGAGTCCGTTCGGCTTTGGCCGCCGCTACGTTGCAAGATCTAGGCTACACAGACGTTTTGTCGCTGCGCGGCGGCTTTACTGAGTGGAAGAATGCGGGCTTGCCATTTGCAGTGCCGAAGACACTCAGCGACTCACAGCGCAACCGTTATAGCAGGCACTTGCTGATCCCGGAAGTAGGCGAGGCGGGCCAACTGCGCTTGCTTGAATCAAAAGTCTTGCTGATCGGCGCCGGCGGCTTGGGTTCCCCCGCAGCTCTTTACCTCGCAGCGGCTGGGGTAGGGACACTTGGAATAGTCGATGCCGATGTGGTCGACGAGTCAAATCTACAGCGGCAAATCCTGCACAATGCGACTCGCGTTGGCCAGCCGAAAACGAGCTCCGCTCGGCAAACGATCGAGTCCCTGAACTCCGATATCACCGTCATTGAACATAATGAACGGCTTGTTGCCGACAACGTGCTGGACATTATCGGCCCCTACGACGTGATCGTCGACGGCGCCGACAACTTTCCTACCAGATACCTGCTGAATGACGCCAGCATTCTGACCAAGAAGCCGGTCGTTCACGGCAGTATATTTCGGTTCGAGGGCCAAGTCACTGTGTTCCAGCCATATGTAGGGCCCTGTTATCGGTGTATTTTCCCTGAGCCGCCGCCGCCGGAGTTAGCGCCGTCGTGCGCCGAGGCGGGCGTTCTGGGTGTTTTGCCGGGAATTGTCGGATCGCTGCAAGCTAGCGAAGCATTGAAGCTGTTGCTGGGCATCGGCGAGGGACTGGTTGGTCGGCTGTTACTTTTCGACGCACTTGAGTGTAGCTTCCGGGAGCTGCGCTTGCGCCGAAACCCCGAGTGCCCGGCGTGTGGTGACAATGCGACACTGCAAGAGGTTACCGACCTCGAATATGCGTGCGCTCTACCAGCATGATGGCCTAAGGCCTAGTGTTACGGTTGCCCGTTCGCTTCGCAGAGGAAATAATCGATGACGCTCGCACACGCGCGCCGGCAGAAGCGTGCGGACTTGTTGCGGCGTCAGCGGACATCGGAATAAAGCTCTATAAGATCGCGAACGTTGACCCTAGCCCGTTTCGATACGAGATGGACCCTCGCGCATTGTATGAGGTCATGTGCGAGATCGAGGACAACGGTTGGGACTTGGGTGCAATCTATCATTCGCACCCGCACACGGAGGCCTATCCATCTCCTACCGATAGAGAACTAGCGTTCTACCCCGATGTTCACTATCTGATAGTCTCGCTGCAGCAGACAAGCTCGCCAGTACTGCGAGCCTTCAAAATCCATGACGGTATGGTGGACGAACAGGCCATCACGCTCATCTGACAAGCGACATTCAGCGGGCTCCTTGTTTGCCCGTCGCCAGCTCGATGGCGCGCTGCCATGCATCTGTCTCGCTGCCAGGCGCTTCGGACGCGAACCTGTAGTCCGTCTTCCGCTGAAACTCGTCTAGCTCGGCCAACAGACCATCGACGATGCTCGCATGCGTCGCTATCAATGGCGAAAGATCACGGGCCCCGTCTGCGCGGTCGAGCGCAGCATGGAAGTGGGGGAAGCAGAGACCACTTGACGCGCCATAAGCATTCAGGAAGTCCGATTCCTGGCAGTGGCTCATGAAGACGCCCAGGTAAACGGACTCCTCGCGCTGCCGAAGGCCGCAAACCAGGCAGCCGCTTTCAAGTTCGGTCTGCTGCCCTCCGTGGCGCGGCAGCATTCGCTTTATCCTGCCTGCCAGCTTAAACGAGCCCTGCCTGCCATTTCCTGAGTTGAGCCGGTGATTGAGCGTGCTAAGAATATCTCGAAACATTATCGACGAGCCTAATGCCGCGCCGTGCGTCTTTGTGACGAGCCACCATGCATGCGTATTGCAGAAGCCGCCGCTGTCACGAAGCTTTGCTCGAAATTCCAGGTCATTCACATTCTCATGAATGAGCATGTCGAGATAGCGCTGCGTGCTTTGCTCCACCAGGCTGCAAATCGCACAGCCGCGCTGGCCAACTGCCTCGACGAGCATGTGGTAGGGGGTGTGGCGGCTGGTCATGACATCCTTAGTGTAAATGGCGCGCTTGTTGAGCGGCGGGAAGTGCGCGAATAGGCAGGGACCCGAGCACCCTATACCGCGCAGCGCACTATGATGACCCTCAGGCCGCGGCGCTCAGGGCGTTGACGGCAGTCCCGGGAAGTGTTGGCCGAGGAACGGAGCCTGGTCGTGAATGAGCCGCAAGGTACTCTGCTGCATCCCTGGCGGGAGCACGTTGGTCACGGAGGGCAGATTATTCCACAACCACACGGCGACTGTCGCCTGGCGGATAGTGTTGTTGAAATCTGTCGATCCAAATTGGGCGAAGCCCGCTAGTAAGATCATACTCAGCAGGACACCGCGTATCAGGCCGAACACCGCGCCGCCAAGCCGATCCACCCAACCCAAAAACATGAGGCGTTGAACCCAAACCAGAATTCCTGCAACGTATTCGACGGCGACAACGATGGCCACGAAGGCGATAACAAAGGTCGTCGCACCATTGATTGGGGGATGCTTAATATGGGCCTGCGCGAGAGTCGGGTCAATCAATGCAGCCAGTTTGCCGGCAAACAGCGCAGCAAGAACAAGCCCTACTATGGCGGCCACCGATCGTAGTAGACCGCGCCGTACTCCGATAAAAGTGGAGAAGGCAAGAATGCCAATAATTATGGCATCGAGCCAATTCGTCGTTGTGCCTGCCGCGGCGGCGCCGGCTGCGATCAATTCAATCCTCCCTCAACTGGCGCGTGATCTCTGCGGTAGCTGCGCAGACGCATAGTAACACAGGGCAATATTCCCCGCAGCCC
>JAQBPC010000391.1 GCA_028287725.1 Chloroflexota bacterium
CACCCCGAAACTGGAGAAGAGATGGTGTTTAGGTCGGACCTACCCGACGACCTCTCCGAGATCCTCGACAACTTACGTGGGAATCTTGGCAAGCCCGCAAGTGAAGGCGCCCTTACAGATCACTCCCGGTAAAGGGACCAAGATCACGGTATCTTCGATAGCGTGCCTCGAGAAGATCGGTGATGCCCATGCTCACCAAGGACGTGACTACGGGAATTAGTGTATCACGTACGGTGAGCGCCATGCCTGTCGCATCTCGATGGGCCCCACCAAGCGGCTCAGGAATCACCATGTCAACGAGCTTGAAGTTCAACATGTCCTGAGCTGTGATCCGCATCGCTTCCGCCGCCTCTGGCGCGCGCTGGGCGCTGCGCCAAAGAATCACGGCCGCTGCTTCGGGCGACGCAACAGAGTATGTGCTGTGCTCCAGCATGAGAATGCGATCGGCGACGCCAATCGCTAGCGCTCCACCACTGTTTGCCTCGCCGGTTACAACCGATATGATCGGTACCTTCAGAGAACACATCTCAGCAATGGACGAAGCGATAGCCTCTACCTGACCACGTTCCTCATCCGCGACGCCGACATTTGCACCTGGCGTGTCGATCATAGTGATCACCGGCAGGCCTAGCTTCTCCGCCAACTTGAACAGGCGTTGCGCCTTACGAAAGCCTTCTGGCCCCGCCATACCAAAGTTGCGCCGAACGTTCTCGCGAGTATCGTGGCCCTTTTGATGGGCAACCACCATCACGGCACGGCCATCCAGGAACGCCGGTCCGCCGACGATAGCCTTGTCATCGCCAAAGCACCTGTCGCCGTGCAGCTCCGTAAAGTCCGTGAAGGCGAGGCGAAGGTAATCAAGCGGATGGGGACGGTTACTGTGGCGCGCAACCTGTAGCTTTTGCCATGGGTTGAGTCCTTGGTACAAAACATAGAGCCGTTCGTTGAGCTGTGCCTGCAATCTGTCGGCATTCCGCCCAGAATCCGGGTTCACAACAGCGGCCGAACGTGCCTTGTCTAGCTCGGCCTGCAACTCACTAAGGGGTGCCTCAAATTCCAGGCTAGTCGCCAACGCCAGTCCTCTCTATGTGCATCCCCGCTGCCATCTGCTCCGCGGGCAAAGATGCCTGGTCCTCCAGGTGCCTTGGATACGAGGCTCCTGTCAGCAAGCGCAACAGGCGCGCAATTGTGCCGCGAAGCTCTGCACGCGAGCACACCATATCAATCATTCCGTGCGCCAACATCGACTCAGCTGTCGCCGTGCCGGGTGGGAGTTTCTGCCGTATCGCCTGCTCTATGACACGCGGACCTGCGAAGCCGATAAACGCTCCCGGTTCCGCGATCGTCACATCGCCGAGCATGGCGTAACTCGCGGGAACGCCGCCGACGGTAGGGTCGGTCAGCAAGGATACGTATGGCATGCCGACGCGAGACAATCGCGAGAGAGCCGCAGTCGTTTTGGCCATCTGCATAAGGGCATAGACGCCCTCGTGCTGGCGAGCGCCACCGCTCGCCGAGATAGTCAGAAGTGGGACTCGCCGTGACACGGCCAGGTCGACCGCACGCGCTATTTTCTCCCCCACGGCAACGCCCATACTGCCGCCCTGAAAGGCAAAATTATTCGCGGCAACGACGAGCGGCACGCCTTCTACGCTCGCGCTGCCGTATACGGCGGCCTCCGCCGTTCCAGCCTTCCGCTCGTACTCGATTAGCTTATCCGCATATGCCGAACCTTCGCTGCGGAAGTTCAGAGGGTCGCTACTACGAAGATGCTTATCGAATTCTTCAAAGCTACCTGCATCAAGCAACGTCTCGAGCCGCTCGTACAGCGATAGCCGAAAATGAAACCGGCACTTCGGGCACACGCGAAGATTATCTATATATTCGCGCTCATATAGCTGTTCGTTGCAGGACGGGCAGCGGATCCAGAGATTGTCTGGTTCTTCTTGCTGGTTATGCTCGCCGAACGGCAGACTGAGGTGACGTGGCCTGCGCCGAAATAGGTCCACTAATGGACCTCCCAGAACACGACTCTATTCATGCCTGCCATCCTCATACTCGTGTGGCTCGTTCGGCTCCGGTTGGCCTTCCTCCCAGGCATCAAGAAATGCCGCGGCGCGTGCCGCATCTGCCTGGCGTACTAGCAGGCGACATGGGCTCATCACACCCAGATACGCGGATGCATCGCTAGTCTGCACCAGGCCGGTAATCCCCTCTTTTTCAAGAAGATCACGCAGCATTTCGGCTTCCATGTGCGATGAAGTAGTACGTACCTGCGTCCAGTGATTTTCCTGCATGCTCACGGCACCCCCACCATGCTACTGCATGGGGTGCAGACATCCCCATCTGCCCTGCGTGCCGCCACACCTCCAGTAGTCAAGTGGGAACAGTATACCATGCTGGTCTTATTGGCAGCCTTGCTGCATTGTCGCACCGTTCAGACGTAAAACATGATTGTTTTGTCCGCGCGCAGCTCTTGCTCGCGCCTTGCAAGCGAAGCAACAGTCATCTCGCTGAACAGCGTGGTCAATGCGGTGTGAGCCTGGTCCCATAGCTCTCGGATAGCACCGCCAACGTTTTCCTTATCCGCGCCGCCGATACGCTCAAGCTCGAGTGGTGAACCCTCTAGCGCTTCGATTACTTGCAGGACCGTGATGTCCTCTGCTCGTCGTGCGAGGCCGCAGCCACCGTGCGCGCCGCGGTGGCTCGTTACCAGCCCGGCATTCTTTAGTGCGGTAATTTGTTGCTCGAGGAATCTCTCAGGAATCCCCTGTCGAGCTGCGATCTCGTGGGTGGTGAGACGACCAGTGTGCCCGCTCTCCTGGTGCTCTGCCATATCCATTAAGGCAAGCAGCCCATACCGTGTGCGTGCCGAAAATCTCACTGCGCCCTCCCGTCTAGCGTCGAAAACTCACCGTAGTATATCGGCGTTAGGGAATAGACGCCATATTCCAACTGCGTTTGTGTACTTGAAAGTGCGGTCGTGCGGCACGTATACTCTAGTCGTTCTGATCTTATATTGAGTGCGTGTCATGCAAAGGTGGTGATCGCACGTGCAGCGCGGTTCCCACCCAACGTATCAACAAGGTTTGGGCGCCATCGGGCGGTACCTCGATCAACATGGGTACGAGGACCTCGTGCTCTGCGAGCTTGGAGATGGCTTCGTCGGCCGCGTGGTGCTCAATGGCCGGCTTGTCGAGGCAATCCCCTTTTCTGTAAATGATCTCAATCGCATGATCCGCATGGCCGCGGAGGAAACAGGCCGCCTCAGGCAGTCACCGCCCCTGGCGCCCAACCCCGATGGCTCGTTTATGCGGCGTACCGTTGGAGGCTACAGGGACTTCCTTTCCGCACTCGGTCGACAGTGTGACTGGCTAGAAGCAAGCTCTGTATTGCTCGTCGAGTTACCCGAGGCAATGTTGGTCACCTATCGAAAGCCGGCCGGCTCGCCAGACGCTAGTCAGATGTCGAATTATGAGTATCTCTATGATGAGTCTGGTATTCGCCAATTAATGATGGGAAATACGTCGGGACTTAGGCCATAGTTCGCCAAGTGTCGAGCACCGCGCTGTGGTCAGCGTTGTCGCGGAATGTTCTCTCTTGGAACGCAATGCTATTTGCCATAGTCCGGTCCCTCCGCGACAACGCGGTGGATCGAGCAACCGGCGCTGCTCAACAGCGGTAAAAGGCCCGGCATTGACAGGGTTTCGCTTCGCGTTATGATCAGAGCAGGAGGGGAAGCACGTCATGAAGATTAGCTCGCGCCTTGGCGCGATCGCACCGTCGGCGACCATGGCCATCGAGGCACGCCAGAGGGCAATGAAACGCGACGGTCTGCCGGTAATCTCGTTTGGCGCGGGCGAACCCGACTTCCCGACGCCCGCGGCTATTGCCGCGGCGGGTACCGCGGCAATAGCCGCTGGTCACACCAAGTACACCTCTGTTAACGGCGTACAGGAGCTGCGCGAGGCAGTGGCCGAGCGACTGCGGCGCGATCAACAGCTGCAGTACTCTCCCGACCAAGTGATTATCACAAACGGCGCTAAAGAGGCTCTTTTCAATACCTTCCAGGCCCTGTTGAACCCGGGCGATGAAGTTATTATCCCAGCCCCATATTGGGTGAGCTATGAGGCTCAGGTGTTATTTGCCGGCGGCAAGCCGGTCATCGTCAGCACGACGGAGGAAAGCGGATTCAAGCTGACGCCGGATGCGCTCGCGGCGCATATCACCCCTCGTACGAGATTGCTGATGCTCAATTCGCCGTCCAACCCAACCGGTTCCGTCTATTCAGCGGATGAGTTGCGGGGACTAGGGTCGGTGCTCGCAAATTCCGACGTGGGTGTCGTGAGCGACGAAATCTACCAGCGTATTAGCTATAACGGGCCGAGCCCAAGTTTTCCTGCCGCCGTACCTGACCTGTTTGACCGCACAATATTAATCAACGGCGCCTCTAAGGCATATGCCATGACAGGTTGGAGAATCGGCTTCGCCGCGGGGCCGCTCAACGTGATTAAGGCAATGAACGGCGTTCAGAGCCACAGCACGTCAAACGCCAACACAATTGCACAATATGCGGCAATAGAGGCGTTCGGTGGTCGGCAAGACGAGGTAGATAAAATGAGCGCGGCGTTCAAGGAGCGTCGTGACGTTATCGTTGGATTACTCAATGAGATTCCGGGTGTCCAGTGTCCCGTGCCGGACGGAGCGTTTTATGTCTTTCCAAGCGTCAAAGGCGCGCTTGGCAAGACAATCGGTGGCGAGACGATAAATTCGTCGCTCGAGCTTGCCACCTATTTGCTTGAAAAGGCCTACGTCGCTACCGTCCCTGGGGAGGCTTTCGGTTCTCCGGGATATCTCCGCTTGTCTTATGCCTGTGGTATGGCACCCATCCGAGAAGGTGTTGCCCGCCTGAAGAGTGCCCTTACCACGGTCTAGCCAAGGAGGGCAATCGTGCCCTGGTTTATCTGGCTCGTAATCGCAGTCCTCGCCCTCGCCGGCGAGACGGTAAGCACCGCATTCGTCCTTGTGTATATTGGCGTCGCCGCGGCTATCACGGCTGTGCTGGCCGCACTTGGCTTGCCGTTCGTCTTGCAGATTGTCGTTTTCATTCCCTTGACCCTGGCTTTATTGTCGCTTGTGCGTCCTCGAACGCTTTCACTGCTGCATGGTCATGCCCCGAGGAGACAAATTTCTTCCGATGTGCGTATGGTCGATCGTGTCGCCGTGGTTGAGCATGAAGTTACTGATGATGCAGGAATGGTACGGTTAGGTAGTGGAGAGTTCTGGACTGCTCGGGCATATCCGCCAGGAGAACGAATCCAAAAGGGCTGCAGCGTACGAATCATGTTTGTAGAGGGACTGACTGTCTACGTCAGTCTGCCAACCGAGTCTGGCTCGCTACCTGAAATAACGCCTGGTATTGCGAGCGTGCCACCTGAAGAGACGAAGGAAGGGGCATAGGCTCTATTGCTGTTATGATTCTTTGTTCCACAGTATGGGAGCAGAAGAAATGGGTCTCGAAGTCGTCCTTGCTGCCCTAGTGGTAGTGTTCATTGCTATCCTCTCGCGCACATATAGAATTGTGCCGCAGCAGCGAGTGGGTATCATTCAACGTCTCGGCAAGTACCATAAGACCTCTTCGGCGGGTCTCGCGGTTGTCGTGCCGTTCATCGATAAAATGCTGCCGTATCTCGACCTTCGCGAACAAGTAGTTAGTTTTCAACCGCAGCCGGTTATCACGTCCGACAACGTAACCATTAATGTAACGAGCGTCATTTACTACCAAATTCTCGACCCTCACAACGCGACATACGCGGTCGCAAACTTGCTGCCGGCTATGGAGCAGATCGCACAGACCACTCTGCGAAACGTGATGGGCGACCTTAGCCTGGACACCAGCTTGACGAGCCGCGACGAAATCAACGGTCGACTTCGACTGGTGCTCGATGAGGTGACGGAAAAGTGGGGCGTCCGCGTGACTCGCGTTGAGCTGAAAGACATTAGCCCGCCAAAAGACATCCAGATCGCCATGGAAAAGCAAATGCAGGCCGAGCGCAACAAGCGCGCTGCAATTCTGACCGCTGAAGGCGATGCGCAGGCCGCGGTGCTGCGAGCCGACGGCGAGAAGAAAGCGCTCATCCTAGCGAGTGAAGGCGAACGGCAGGCTGCAATGCTCCGCGCTGAAGGCGATGCCAAGGCCATGATTACGCTGCAGGGTGCACAGGCTGAGGCCGTTCGTATGGTGTTCGAAGCCGTCAACTCTTCTGGCGCGACGCCTGAGGCGCTGCAATACCAGTACATGCAGATGCTGCCGAAGCTCGCCGAGAACCCTGCAAATAAGGTGATAGTGGTACCGGCAGATATGGCGGGCCTGGCTGGACTCGCGACGTCTATCACGCAGGTTGGCACGGCGGCCATCGCTCAGACGCCGCAAGGCAATGCAAATGGCGCCTTGACTAATGGTGCAGCGCCCGATGCAAATGGAGCCACGCCACAGCTGAACCCCGGGCCTAGCCGAGGGTAGACAGGACTGATTTGATGGAGTGGCATGTCGTCATCGTTCAAACGCGTCCAAAAAAGGGCGACTACCAACACTCGCTCAACCGCCTTGCCGCGACCTTTGCGCAGTTAGACGATGCGAATGAACCGACCGACATACTCGTACTCCCTGAATACGCGCTAACCGGATATTTCCTACAGGGTGGCGTCACCGAGGTGGCGCGCCCTGTGGACGTGATGTTCCAGGAAGTCCTCGACAGCTACCGTCGCTCCACGAGGCGGACGATGCCGAACCTTGATGTCGTAATCGGTTTCCCGGAGCGCTATCAGACTCGACTCTACAACGCGGTACTGTATGCCACGTTGAGTCATGACGACGCGCAAGCGCGCATTGTACATGTCCACCGCAAGTTCTTCCTACCCACATATGGAGTCTTCGACGAACAACGTTATGTCAATCGTGGTAGGCACATTGACGCGTTCGAGACAAAGGCGGGCGTGGCTGGGATGCTCATTTGCGAGGACGCATGGCACAGCATAACCGGGGCGATCCTGGCGCTGCGTGGCGTCAACGTGATCTATATACCTGTTGCCTCGCCGGCTCGGGGCTTCGCTGGGGAAGCAGTATCCAACATTGACCGCTGGCATCGCCTTTCGCAATCGATCGCCGAAGAACACGCGATCTTCGTCGTGACCTCGAATCTTGTGGGGGTTGAGGGTGGTAAGGGCTTCATCGGCTCGTCGATTGTAGCGAATCCGTTTGGTGAGATTCTGGTTGAAGGTCCCGCGGGAGAGGAATGTATGCTCCGAGCAACACTCGATCTCGAGGAAATCGCAATTGCGCGGGCAAGCCTCCCTCTGTTAGGAGATCTTGAGTCACACCTGCCTGACCTTCTCCGCGAGTTGCGCGCCGCGGGGATTCCCGCAGAGGAAGTGTTGCCACAATGACTTCGGAGCATGGCCTACTTCCAGTGATCAAGGGAGAAAGCCAAGACGGCAGCGCCCGAGACGTGCTGACCATTAACGCCCCGCTTGTAACGGCATGGCTGGAAGAGTTCCTGCGCCACGAGATTCGCTTTCGGCGGGGTTTCTCGCGCGCGGTCGTCGGTGTATCCGGGGGCGTCGACTCAGCGCTAGTCGCCTACCTATGCGCGCGGGCGCTCGGGCCGGACAACGTAATTGGCATACGCATGCCATACAAGACCAGCAGCCCGCAGAGCCTCGAGCATGCCAGACTGGTTACTTCCGCACTCGGTATAGACGAGCACACGTTCGATATAACCGATATGGTCGACGGCTATCTTGCGCTTGACCCAACTGCCGACGGGCGCCGCCGAGGCAATGTCATGGCAAGAAGCCGCATGATCGTCTTGTTTGACCAGAGTGAGCGCTTCCGTGCCCTCCCAATAGGCACCGGCAATAAGTCGGAGAGGCTCCTGGGCTACTTTACCTGGCACGCGGACGACTCACCACCGATCAATCCGATTGGCGACATTTTCAAGACTCAGGTGTGGCAGCTTGCGCGCTATGTTGGGGTTCCGTCAGCAATCGTGGACAAGCCTGCGTCGGCCGACTTGATAGTAGGGCAGACGGATGAAGCAGATTTTGGCCTGCCATATGCGGCTGCCGATCGCATTCTGCATTACCTTATTTCTGGCTATCCCGTCGACTGGATCAGGCGCCACGGCTTCAGTGACGAGGAAATTATGCTTGTGAAAAAGAGGTTGGACGGGACTCACTGGAAACGCAATCTGCCGACGATTGCCATGCTCTCTGGGACATCGATCAACGACTACTATCTAAGACCAGTCGATTACTGACATAAGCTCGGGCTCT
>JAQBPC010000415.1 GCA_028287725.1 Chloroflexota bacterium
CAGACCGTGTTCCGCGTGACATTGCCGGCGACACTTGCCGTAGCAGTGGATGAGGGAACAACGATCCGCGCCGCACCTGCGCTCGAGCCCTCGGAGCTCGCGTTTACAACGAAGTCGGCGCTGCGCATACCCCAAGTGCCGCGTTCCGTCACCGAGTAAAGTCCGGAAGGACCCACGCCGACGTACGCATTCGTGGCTGTTGGGATTATCCGGGTTACGACGGGCGAAGAATCAAGGGTCGCCCTGCGTGATACCTCAATGGAAGTAGTCGAAGGCGGCACGTCGATCGAGATACGAACGCCCGGCACGGCCGCCGTTGGCAGCCACGCGGCGGACCAATGCACCATGTTGCCCATTAGCAACGGGAACGCATTGAGCTGGCTCAAATTCGATACCGTTGGGTCAAACGTGAAGACCGCAACCCTTCTACCTTCAACTTTGCCGGCAGCGACCAGTGTCCCATCCGCCGCCGACACTACGGGTTGGAGGCTCGACGGCAGCGTCAGTTGTCTCGCGGCGCCAGGCGGTATGTCGAGCGAGGTCAAATCGACGCCGTCCAGTAATGGACTTGTGGTGTCTATGGCGCTGATAGTTGTATCGGGAAGGGTGCTAGGTGCGGGCTCTCCGGGGAAACTCGGCGGATCTATCAGAATTAGACTCGGCGCCGCCGGCAGCGGTCCAGGCGGCATCCAACCTGCCAGGACCAGTGGTCCTGATACTCCAGTGCCGCCGCTTGTAAACTGCTTTGGGGTGCGAACCACCACCCGGACATTTGGCATTGCCGCAAGCGCCTTCTTCACCGGCGCAGTATGTTTGGCGTCGCCAACGACTGTCACCGTTGCGGGACTCGGGCTGGGAACAATCGACCATGCCAGGTTGTTGGATCCGACGAGGTCTCTGCGTGGCAGATACAGTTGGACAACATGGTGCGTCGCGCCGACCGCGAAGCTCAAGTCGGAAGCCGACTGGGCGGGTAAATTGAGCGATTGCTGCCCAAGCACCACGCCGTCCGACTCAATAACCAGACTTTCCTGTACTGCAACTTCCGCGCTGTTTCGCACGCGGGCGAAGGCATCACACGTGGAAGCGGCAACGACACAACGAATGCTAAACAGCGAGATTGATTGGTCGTCCGAGTTCTGGCCGATACTGGTGCTTGTTACAACTCCAGACGGCGCCGATATCGACGGCAAAATCTCGCCACGCGCGTAGATGACCAGCATGTGTGCATCATGCGCTGGAAGCAGGCCGGCTGCCATGGTGAGCGCTTGGCCCAAATCAGGAGCCGTGGTGCTTGGCGACAGGCCTTGCAGACTTCCCAGCGCAATCGCTCGGTCGGTGGTCGAGATCAGCACACGAGGCTGTGCTCCAGCCGCGACGATTGTATAGGTCGTGCCCGAGGGTGCATTTTGTATGTCGCGAGCGACAACATCCCGGGCGGCCGCGAGTCGCGAGGGCGCCGGATCGGCGGCGGACATGAGTACACCAGTGTCGATGACGTACACACGCGTTCCTGCCGAGCTGGAAGTACTCGCGGGCCGCGCAAGGGAGAACACAAGGGCGCCAACGGCGAGTAACTGCAGGAGCAGCAGCAACAAATGCTCAAGCTGCCAGTGTTTCCCACCTTGCGCCGGCTCGCTGACCACATCCTCCCAGAGGATTAGGCTCGGGGTCTCGACAATCCTTGCCTGCCGCCGGCGCAAGTGTAACGCGACAAGCACGGGCAGCAGCACAAGGCCGAGCAACGCGAGGGGTGTAAGCAACGTCATTGGTGCTAGTTGTCCCTCTAGCTACGACGGAGACTGGGACGTGAAGTAGCGACCAACAATCGTGTTGTCACCCGGCAACACAACGTTGGCGTCTGGTGGCACATAGTCAATCGTCTGGCCGCCGTTACTGCCGGCCGCTACGATCGATTGCTGTGAGCTGCCGGCGCCGTTGTGTCCGGTCACTTGCTTGGCTGAGCGTCCGCTGGTATTGGTTGGAGCATAACCACTGGTAATGTTGAGCTGGTGCTTACTCGTCGAAGCAGCCTGTGATTTTGCACTGCCAAGCTTCGACGCAGCGCCCTGTGAGTGCCCGGCAGTTTGCCCACCGGGAATTCCCTTACCTGCAAACTGGCCCTTGCCCGTGATCAAACCAGGCTTGGTCAACTGCGACGCGGTGATATGTGCGCAACCATAAAGGCACTGGGTAGGACTGCCCTTGGCACCGCTCTGTTTCCCACCTGCACCACTGTTTTGTTGGCCCGCAGATTGATTCCCCTGTTTACCTTGGGAACCTGACTTCGCCGATCCAGACGCTCCGTGACCCGAAGCGGCGCCCTTGCCCGACGATGCGCCGCCAATCTTTGCCCCGGATTTATTTGGTGCATTGGTGTAGAAGGCGCCCTTCTTACCTTTATCCGTAGGGGTCGTAGGAAGAAAGCGCTGACTTTGGCCCATCAGGGGCATAGTGTGCTGCCCGTTTGCGGCGCCTACCTTACCATTTGCCTTATTCGCCGCGCTCGAGCCTTTCGATGAGCCCGCACCGCGGCCCTTGTTCGCAGCCTGAGACGGTTTCGGCGAGATGCGGTGCCCGGCGACAGGCTGAGTCTGCGCCTGTGGCGCTTTCACGTGTATTTGCGCAGCGGGAGAGCTACTGTTCTGCTTACTCACGACAGAGACCTGTACGGCCATTGGCTTTATGCGAGCAGGTATGGTCGGCACTACCGGTACAGCTCCGAGGCCGGTCGCGCCACCAGGCGCGGAAGTTGCTGTTTGGCTCGCCGATTGACTACCGCCAAACGGGACGGCAATCGCGGCCACTACAGCACATAGCAGCAGGGCGAGCCCTGCCCATTCTCGGGCAGCGGAGGCTGTGCGGGCCGACCATGAACCTGAAGCGTTCCTCGCCGTGGCAGCTGCACGCCGCTGCGTCTCAGTGGCAAGCATCGAGGACGACACGTTTACCGCTGACTTAAGCTCGAGTGCCGTAGCCAGCTGCTCTTTGAGGTCAAGCTCTCTGTCGAGATACCTAGCAACGGCATCCGGGCCCGGCGCCTGAAGCCTTGTTACAGCTAAGACACCTGCGAGGACGAATAGTGCAACTACAGGTCCAATCCAGCCTGGCCATTGCTGCCAATGTCCAACGATTGCCAGTATGGCTGCTACCGGCAATGCGCAAAGCAGTGAGCGGCGGACTACGGCTACCAGCCACGCACGGCGAAGATCGCGACGAATAGTCACCAGCGTGTCGCGTAAATCCGCGGTGCCAGGCCTATTCTCGCGATGGGCACGAGCCTGCAGTCGCACTGAGTCTGTCAGCGTTGGCGAGACCCATGTGGCAATGTGATGCGCGACTGCCTGTGACGTCGAGAAATGCTGTTGCGGACGTCTTGCCACCCTAGCTCCGGAAGTTATGCCAGGTGATAACACAATTCAATCCTCCTGTGACCTTAGCGTAGCGTTATCATGGCCTGGACACATGGAACTGGTCTCAACAACGTCGGGTCAATGCTGCTCAGGTGCAGCGACGTCCGGCATACCGACGTTGCGGCACGCACAGTCGCCTACATATGTAATATATACACACAGCACAAATTAGTTGTCTTAGTATATCGAATTGGGAGTCAAGCGTCATACAGAGCAAGGGGTGATGGGTGACACGCATAGCGAGGGTGTCTTACAGGCAATAGCAGAATAATGTCGCCGCGGTGCGACAGTAAGAGAAGGGGCGTTATATCCATGGCGCACTCGCAAGTATGGAAGCAGTGGCGCTGGGTCGCGTCAATTGCATTAGCCGGCACGCTGTTTGCATCGCAGCCACACGCGGGGCAGGTTGCGGCGCGCGGTGTCGGAGCGACCTCGCTCGCTAATGATTCCTGGCCGTATTTCGGTCGTGACCGCAATAATACCCGATTCTCCCCGCTGACGCAGGTCGATCTGACCAACGTCAGTAAGCTAGGGACCGCATGGACGACCAGCCTCGGCCAGTTCCAGGTTCTCTCCGAGAGCTTCCCACAAGTCATCGGAAACACGATGTTCGTCACCACAAATACCGACGAAATCATCGCCCTTGACGCAGTGACGGGAAAAGTGAAGTGGCACTATGCCTCGCCGGTAGATTTCTCGTTGTCAACGGGCGTCGGCGGTTACGGCGTGTCGGTCAACCGTGGCGTCGCCGTGATGAACGGCAAAGCCTATGTTCTCACATTTGACGACAAGCTGCAGGCAATTACCGAGGATACGGGCGAACGCCTGTGGCAGTCCCAGGTGGCCAATCCGCATCTTGGTTATTACGAGACCATGGCTCCGACCGCGTGGAACGGGCTCGTCTTCGTAGGCGCATCCGGCAGTCAGGATGGCGTACGAGGCTTCGTTGCCGCCTACGATGCCAACACCGGAAAACAAGTCTGGCGCTTCTACACGGTGCCAGCGCCCGGTACAAGTTGGGTGCCGAAGGGTATCCACGGAGGAGGCGGCGTCTACATGCCTCCGACCATCGACACAAGCACGGGCATATTGTATTTCGGCACGGGAACTCCATCACCAGTCTTGCTCGGCACTGAGCGGCAGGGCCCCAATCTCTATTCGGATTCGATTGTCGCCGTCAAGGCCAGTACGGGCAAGCTACTCTGGGCTTACCAGGAGGTGCCCCACGATCAGTGGAGTTACGGCGCCGCCTCACCCGTAGCCATTTTTGATTCGACTATCAACGGCAAGAAAGTCCACGCCGTTGGAGAGGCCGGTAAAGACGGTCACGTATATGTGCTGGATGCGGCCACGGGTAAGCTGCTGTTTACACCGCCGGCCTACGTGAAGGTGAATCATCCGACTCCCACGACAAAGGGCGTGATTTCGTGCCCCGGCACGATCGGTGGATCGCCCTATTCGCCTATCGCCTTCAGCCCATTGACGCACGCTGCATACGTCGGTGGAATCGACTTGTGCTTCAAGATCACGATTACCAAGTCTGCCGTGGGAGGCGAACGAGATTTCGCCGGCACGCGCGCTCCAGTCGGCAAGGCCTTTGGTACCCTCTCCGCCGTGGATGTGAACTCGGGGAACTTCCTCTGGAAGGTCAAGATGGCGACACCCCTGGTAGGTGGAGTTTCGGTCACCGCCAGTCACATCCTGTTTACTTCCGGCCAGAACGGCATTTTCTACGCCGTGGACGATCGCACCGGGAAAATAGTTTGGAAGGCTAACGTCGGTCTTGCCACCGGTTCCGCGCCTGTCATTTATTCCGTTAACGGAACGGAATACGTCGCGATCGCACTCGGCGGCTCCGCGGTCACGGGCGCTCAGCATCTCGGCAAGCTCGGTGCCTCGGTCATGGTTATGAAGCTTGGTGGTGCGCCCATCAAGCCGCTGTCGTCTCCCGGCCTTCAGGTAGCGCCGTGAGCGCCGGCACCTCAAGAATGGAGGCTCATGTGAGCTCAGGAACTTTTGGCCCGCGTCACCGTTGGTACGTCAGTATCCTGATTGCCTTGGTGACGGTAGTGTCGCTTTCCGCGGGCGGACTTCGAGGTGGAAGCAATGCGCACGCTGCCGGCGCGCCTGCAGCTATCAAGGTTGTTCCTGGTTGGCCGGGTGGTATCACTGTCTACAAGGGACGTTACCGCCTCACCAATTCCAGCGACCCTAGCTTCGCTAAATCCGGCATGCTCACGGTCTTTACGCGGGTTGTGCCGCATCAGCCAAAGCCTCAGATGAGCGGCATTCTATCGCTCTATGCTGACAGCGGCACCAACGTACTCTACCTGTCTCACTTCACAACTACAGGGACGAAACTGTCGGCAAATGTGACTCTTGGAATCTACACCGGACCTGAGATTGGCAAGTTCGTCGTGACGATGCACCAGGGCGCGGAGCTGGTGGCGAACTTTGTTCCAGTCCTGGGCGGATCGACGGTAAAAATACAGTTCACCCGCTTTTCTAAGAATCCGCATCCGTAGTAAGCAATCCCGCTAGCCGAGAGGCGGGCCTACTTTGGCCGCCTCTCGGACTGCTGTTTCGCTGCGACGTTCCGCAGCATTAGACCTCCCGGGTTGCCTCGTCATTCTGCTACAGAACCGCAAGTCAACTCGGGAGGTCTAATGCTGCTGCTTGTCTAAAAGTTGGACCGACTTATGCCGTCCAGCTGTGAAGCTCGCCGGCACTGGACACAGGACTGCATGGTAGGAGTCGTCGCCCCGGAAACGTGATCCCACAGCCCTCGGCGCGCGGACCTAGTATAAGTGACTACGAAATCTTCCGTGGAAATTCCTCGCGGCGTGGGCAAACGAGCGGATCCCACGATCAGCTACGCCTGGGCAACGACGCCTTCCTGGCGCATGCCGCTGGCGATGAAATCAATTGGCGGTATAGCGGTGGACGCCTTGATATAGCGCACGCTCCCCTTCGCCAATCGTGACTCAATTTCTGCCGCTCGTTCCTGGAATCGCTGGCTGTACTGTTGGCGAACGGCAGGCGTGATAGAGACAAGCGACGTAGCCCCAGTCTCACGGTCCCTTAGCTCGATTGTGCCCTGCAGGACGGGCGCTGCCTCGACCGGATCGATTACATGCACGACGACGACGAAGCGGCCTTGCAGCTCTAGGAAGTCAAGCGTCTCGATTTGGTTCATTGGGGCGAGCAAATCGCTCAGCAAAATGACCACGCCATGTGGTTCCGCTATCTGCTGGAATGCTGCGATGCTGCCGTGTAAATCGGTGGAAGGGAGGATCGGGAGACGTTCGAGCTCAGCAATCATCGTTCCCATCTCGCCTGGACCGTACAGCGGCGCACCGGGGAAAGCATCTCCGTCGCCCAACCCGAACACGCGCACGCGGTCACCATGCAACAAGGCCAGCCCACCCAGGGCAGTGGCAAGCTGCTTTGCGTAGCGCAACTTCGAGGGCGTGCCGAAGTCCATGGATCGGCTACAGTCGACAAGCAGCGAAATCGTCATTGTCTCCTCGGCAAGCGAGGTTTTGACGAATAACTCGCCGAGGCGGGCGTACGCATTCCAATCGATGAGCCTGAAATCGTCACCCGGAGAATATCCCCGGTAGTCCTCGAATTCAACTGACTGCGTTTGGCGCCGCCCTACATGCTCTCCAGCCAGCCAGTCGGTAAACGAGCGCCCGCTTTCGAGCTGCAGGCGCGTCAGTTGGCGCAACATGTCTTCGTCAAGCAAGGGACCTTCGTCACCGCGAGCCTCTGAAGCGAACATGCCCGAGGCCCGAGTGGCCGAGCGAAACCGGTCCGCGACAGATCGCCAGGAGAAAGTGCTCACCGTGGCTCCTCGGCGACCTTCGATAGGACTTCATCGATGATCGTGTCCGGCAAGATGTTTTGGCGTTGGGCATCGAAAGTGAGTACGATGCGATGCCGGAGCGCCGCCTTAGCAACCGCACGCACATCTTCAAAGGCGAGGTTATAGCGCCCGTCAAGTAGCGCGGTCACCCGGCCCGCAAGGCACAGTGCTTGCACGCCGCGCGGGCTTGGTCCCAGGCGCACGAACCGTGACACTGAGTCAGCCGCATCTTGCTTTCCGGGCTGAAGCGCGAGCACGATTCTCGTCGCGTAATCGACGACGTGCCGCGCCATCGGCACCTCATGTGCGAGCCGCCGCATGCGAAGCAAAGTCCCGGCATCCGCAACTTGCCGGACTTGCACTTCGTCCGACTCTGCCGTGCGGAATACAATGTCGTTGAGGTCGTCTCGAGACGGCATACTGAAGAACAGCTTCAGCAAGAAACGATCGAGCTGCGCCTCGGGCAATGGATACGTTCCCTGTAGCTCGATTGGGTTCTGCGTAGCCAATACGCAGAATGGCTGCGGCAGCCTGCGCTGCGTGTTGGCGAGCGTCACCGTGCCCTCTTGCATCGCTTCCAAAAGGGCGCTCTGGGTCTTCGGTGTGGCACGATTGATCTCGTCGGCAAGGATCAGATTGGCGAACACGGGCCCAGGCTGGAAGGTGAGCGTCCGGCGTCCGCTTGTGTCTTCGGTAAGTACGGTGGTACCCGTGATATCGGCCGGCATCAGGTCCGGTGTGAACTGAATGCGACCATGCTGAAGGTCCAGCGCCCCGCCAAAAGCCCGCACGAGACTTGTCTTGCCAAGACCAGGCACGCCCTCAAGCAACGCGTGTCCCCCGGCAATAAGGCTGATCAGGGTTCCTTCAATGGCCTCGTCCTGTCCGACGATCACCGAGTGCACCTCACCGCGTACCTCTGCGGCCACACGCTGAAACTCGTCAGGTTCGATCGGCGCCAGCGCCGGCTCGTCGCGTCTGGCCGCGGTGGTATCTACGGATGTGCTCATCAAACTCTGGCTCCTTGGAATTGGTGAAATGCTAGCGTGGCGGAGGACTTGGCCTTCGAATCAAAAGAGTACGTCGATCATAACAAACGCTTTCGCGTTGCGTCATAAGCGCATCATGACATGGCCATTGCATCGAATGACAGCTCTGCAATGAGGGGCGTAGGAACGCAAGCGCTCGACCCCAGGCTACTGTCTAGATGCAAGGATCGCGCCGGTAAGGGCGTCCAGTCCCTGCGTCAGCGCGGCGAGCTCATCTTCGCAGAGGCACGCGAACATGGACTCCATGTATTGCTCATCCCCGCGGTGGAGTCGGGCGACCAACTCCCTGCCTTCGTCGCTGAGCCCTACAAGCGAACGCCGCCGGTCGACCGTATCCTCGACCCGCGTGGTCAAGCCGAGCTGAACAAGTTGCTCCACAATGATGCTTGCCGACGGGCGGCCGATTCCCAGGCCGTCCGCAATCCCGCCAATTGTGAGCTTATCGCGTACTTCGAGGAGAATCAAACCCTTTAGCTGCAGTATCGTCAGGTCAAGCTGAGACCATATAGGCTCGGCGGATTGCAGCACGGCAGTCCAATAACGCCGGTACGCGGCGACGGTTGCCTCAATGATTGGGCGATTTTCAGGGTCCATGCAGCTAGTCCCCGAATCTTAAATAACATACCCGCTTGCGAAATATTCGATTGAAGTAATGTATCACACACTTCAAGTATTTGTGTTGGTGCCCGCACGGGCCCGTCGGGCAGTGACGTCCTGGACCTTTATACTATGAATTCCTATCTGTTGGCCATAGACAAACGCACAGCCAAACGGGATCTTAGCAATATAGACACTGCGCGAAGGTCCGTGAGTCGTCGCTAGTGGGGGTTTGCAGGCACTGTGTTCACGGCGCAGCCGCAACCCGTACTCTTCGCATAATACATGGCCGCATCGGCAGCGCTCAGCAATGATGCGGGATCCTCTCCATGCTCGGGAAACAGTGAGATGCCGATGCTGCCGCCAACCTCAACGGGCATATCGTCGAGCGACACCGGCGCCTGGAGGGCCGACAGGATCTTTGTTGCCACAAATATCGCGGCATGCTCACTTGCATGTGGCAGCAGCACGGCAAACTCGTCGCCACCCAGGCGAGCAACCGTGTCCGTGGCACGCACCATTCCATGCATACGCGTTGCTACTTCCTGCAACAAGCGATCACCTGCCGCATGGCCAAACGTATCGTTCACCTGCTTGAAGCGGTTGAGATCGACAAGCAACACTGCCAATCCACCCCGGTCGCGGATGCTGCCTAACAGGGCCTGCGAAAGACGGTCGTGGAACAGTATCCGGTTCGGCAGCCCCGTGAGAGCGTCATGATGGGCAACATGTGCCAGATGCTGCTCGATTAGTTTTCGTTCGCTGATGTCGACGAGGAAGTAAGCGCGTCTGGGACGGCCGTCGTGGCCGGTTATGGGAATCGAGTTGGACAGCACGGTGAATAACTGTCCGTCCTTGCCGACAACTTCGGCTTCCGCGGAGGATTCGACGTTCGAGTGCAAGCGCTCGAGGTACGTGGCCGCGCGTTCCTTACGCTCGCTCTCGACTACGACCATCGTAAACTTCTGCCCTTGCATCTCCGCTTGGCTAAATCCATAAATGCCGGCGTACGACGCGTTGACAATCTCGAAAGTGCCGTGCTCATCTACGATGCAGATGCCGAACGGGGCTTTATCGATCAAGGTGCGGAAGCGTTGTTCGCTAGCCTCCATGGCCTGCTCTACCTGCTTCCGCTGTGTAATGTCACTCAACATTCCAAGCGAGCCAGTGTACTCGCCTGCCCCATCGATGATCGGGGTGATGGCGACACTGACCCAGACGAGCGATCCATCCTTATGGCTCAGCACTCCGTCATGTTTCTGGGAGTCTCCATTCCTCTGTCGCTCGAGCACGATGCGTGATATCTCTGGATACTCACCTGGAACAAATTCCCAGACCGCTCTGCCGAGCATTTCTTCCGGGCGATAGCCCACTATGTCCGCCATACGATCGTTGACGAATGTGGTACGGCCCTCGGCATCACTCACCCAGATGCCCTCGCCCGCGGTCTCGACTATGCGGCGATAGCGTGCCTCGCTCTCTTGCAATGCCCGCTCTGCCGAGCGTTGCTTGGCCCGTGCCTCTGACATCGCCAACCCGCGCCGCACCGCCGGCCCAAGTCGTCCCAGACGATCTTTGAGAAGGTAATCCGACGCCCCCTCGTGCATGCAAGTTACGACGGCCTCCTCGCCGACCGCGCCGGTTACCACTATGAATGGAATGTCCATCTGCTGCTCCTGAAGCAGATGCAATGCTGCAAGCGCATCGAATTGCGGCAGAGAGTAGTCGGCGAGAATGAGCTGTGGCAAGAGCTTTAATTCCGCAAGGTACTCATCTTCGGTATCGACACGGCGCCATTCCGGCCTGAAGGCAGCTCGTCGCAGCTCATGCAGGAGCAACTCTGCATCAATAGCACTGTCTTCGAGCAGTAGAACACGCAGCGGCGTCGTTTCCAGCTGGCTCACAGTTGGTCCTGTCACTCTGGCGGAGGCTGGTTTGTTACAACCCAGTACAGCCCGAGTAGGCGAATGGATTCACTGAACTGTTCGAAGTCGACGGGTTTCACAATATAACTGTTGGCGCCAAGTCGATAGCATTCCGCGATGTCAGGATCCTCACGCGACGAGGTCAGGACAACGACCGGGATGTTCTGCGTTCTTGGATCGGCCTTGATACGTGCCAGAACTTCCAGGCCGTTTATAAGCGGGAGCTTCAGGTCAAGTAGAACGACCTTGGGCCTCTCGTGTACGTGTTGTTGTGGCAGAGTGCTGCTGCCGAACAGATACTCCAGGGCTTCGACGCCGTCCCGCGCTACCTTTATATGATTGGCGAGTCGATGCTTTCGCAAGGCGTGAAGGGCCAGCTCCAGGTCCGACGGATTGTCCTCTACCAGCAGTAGTTCTAACGTAGATTCACGCGTTTCCACTGCTGCTCCCCAGAGTGAAGTAGAAGGTAGCACCTTCGTCAGGCGCCGCGTCTGCCCAAATACGTCCACCATGCCGGTGAACGATGCGTTGTACGATGGCGAGTCCAACGCCCGTGCCGGCGTAGTCCTCGACTCGATGCAGTCGTTGGAACACACCAAACAGCTTGGGGGCGTATTTCATGTCGAATCCGACTCCGTTATCCTTCACGAAGTATACATGCTCGTCGTTCTGCTCCTTGTAACCAACTGTGATGTGGGCTGTTTCCCGCAGTTGGGTGAATTTAAGTGCATTACTTAGCAGGTTGACGAGGACTTGTTTTAGCAGCGCGGGGTCTGCCTGGCAACGAGGTAAGTCGCCGATCTCAACCTCAACCTTACGACCTTCAATATCAAAGCGGAGGTCATCCAGAACCTCCTGCACCAGGTTCGCCATGAAGAGTGGCTGAGTGGTGAGCGGCTGGCGACTCAGCCGTGAAAAGCGCAACAAGTCGTCAATCAGCACGCCCATCTTTTGCGCCTCTTGCGAGACCAGTTCCAGATAGCGGCCTGCCTCGGGCGCTAACGCCTGCTTATGTTCTTCTAGCAGGATGCGCGAGAAGCCGTGGACGGCGCGCAAGGGCGCACGCAAGTCGTGTGAGACGGAATAACTGAACGCTTCCAGCTCGCGCACCGCCATTTCCAGTTGGGCGGTCCGAGCCTCCACTCGCACCTCGAGCTCCGCGCTGAGCTCGCGGTATGCGTGTTCGCTGGCCACTAACGCGGCTTCGGCCTGCTTGCGCTGAGAAATGTCTTCAAATTGTGCAACATAGTGCAGGGGATCGCCGGCCGCATTGCGCAAAAGTGAGACGCTGACCCGGATCCAGACCGTGTGACCGTCCTTGTGGATGTATCGTTTGTCAATTTGATAACTGTGTATTTCGCCGGCAACTGCACGGCGCATTGAGGGTAAATGGTTCTCCAGATCGTCCGAATGTGTAAGCTCCGTGAATGTAAATGTGAGGAGCTCTTGTTCGGTATAGCCGAGCGCCGTACTGAAGGCTTGGTTCACTTGTAATAGACGGCCATCCAGCGACACAAGAGCCATGCCAATCGGCGCGTAGTCCACGGCGTTGCGGAAACGCTCTTCACTCTCGCGTAATGCCCCTACCACGGCGCGGCTCACTGTAATGTCCGTAAACGAGCAAACTACTGCGTATGGGCCGTCGTCGTGAAGTAACGGCTGCGCGTTAACTGTCAGCCAAGCTTGGCCCCGATCGGCAGTCTGGAACTCCATTAATATGTTGGTGCTGGGTTTTCCGGTGCGTAAAGCCTCCCGGGCTGGATGCAGATCACCGGATAGCGACGGGCCATCCGCATTGGCAATGGTCCATTGCAAGTCATACCCGGACTGTCCTAGAAGTTGATCGACAGTTGTGCCCAGAATTCGCGCTGCACTATGGTTGGCGGCTCCTATTCGACCGTCGGCATACTGGAGGATTACGCCTTCCTCGAGAGAAGATAGTACCGTTTCGTAGAGATCTTTACTCTCACGAAGAGCTTGTGCCGCTTGCTGCACCTTCTCATACAATCGAGCATTCTCTAGCGCTGCGGCAACAAATGGCGCGAATGCTTGTATGGGCTCAAGAACCTGTTGCGAATACACAGCGGGTTGGCGGCTCCACAGGTGTACGGCACCTATCGCGCGTCCGTCAGACAGCAATGGCACAATAGCATCTGAACGCAATCCCGCATCGAGAGCAGCTTGCTCATCGCCAAGCGACTCCTCCGGTCGCACATCTGAAAGATTGTCGCGTATGATCGGCGTTTGCGTGACGTAGACGGTTCTGGCCACCGAATGGGCCGAAAGCGGAGACTGACCAATCTCCTCACCTGCGATCGCAGGGCCGGTGCTATACACGGTTGAAATTGCCGGCTCACCGTCGACGACTGTACCGATAGAGAGGGTGAGTCGCTCGTAGGGCGCCATGTCGCGGATATACGACGCGAACGCGGCATAGACATCGTCAAGCTGCAGGGTTGATCCAATTGATGTTGCCAGCTCGTGTTGACTTCTGAGCTGGCGGCGCATGCGCTCCATAGCCTCTGCCAGGCGAAAGAGCTCGACTGGGCCGCGTACGTCTATTGGATTACCCAAATCTCCGCGTCCAATCGCCCGGGCTCGTTGCTCGAGCTGAACCAGCGGGCGCGTCACCGCACGGATAGTATGCCTGCCAGCGAACGCAAGAAGCCCTAGTGCGGCGACGACAATGCCGAGCAGCCAGGTTCGCAATGTATCGAGAGTCCCAATACTTGTCTGCAAGTGACCCTGGCGGCGTGCGTCTAGTAAACGAAGTAGATCCGTCGACGCAGTTCGAAGCCTATCGTTTAGTGCTTTGCCCTGCATTTGCTCACGTATGACTGCCGGCGACCTAGGCGTAGCCGGTAGTGGTCTGCGGAGCAGTGCCTGCGCCCATGACTCCCATGCAACCGCACGTTGGCGCATAGTTTTTTGCAGTGGCAATGCGCCGGGTTCCTGCGACGCGAGCACGTCACCCAGCTGCCGGAGCGCGGGTAGTTGTTGCCGTGCTGCATGGTAGGGTTGCAAAAATTCAGGCTTGCCGGTTAGCAGGTATCCGCGAAGCCCTGTTTCCTCGTCGTCGTTGAGTTTCATGCGAGCGAAGACGTTTTTGGTGAGCGCGTCAGTGGTCATCACGGTTGCTGTGTCATTGCCACCGACAACACTCAGCCTATTGGCGGTAATAAGCCAGGCGACAATTAGGATGGCAGCGACGCCGACGAAACCGAGCAGGAGATGGCCACGAATGCTGAGCGGCACCATTGCGTGGTCCTTTGCGTCTTGGAGTGAGGGCGTTCGTTACACGCCGAGCCACAATGCACCCTGTTGAGCCATTTCGGCTTGACCGTAAGAATACACGAGAAACGGCCCCTCATCTACGGCCCATTTGGCGATCTCGTTCGCTTACCGGACGCATGGTATTGCAGATTTTCCGCGGTATTGGTCCGGTAAGATGGCTTCGGTGGCGAACCCGACTCGGCCCGGTACAATTCGACGCGGTACGCTGGTGAGAGCCGGCAAGCGCAGGCAAGCGGTAATCGGTCGTGGAGGTGCGACTAGTGGCAGAGAGTCCGGTAAGTCCACAAAACCAGAACGGCGAACCCTGGGCAGTGGGAGTGAACTACTGGCCCCGCCGCAAGGCGATGTACTGGTGGAAGCACTTCGATGCCGGGGAGGTGCGCGACGAGTTCGCGCAGATTGCCGGCTGGGGTATGCGCGTTGTGCGAATCTGTCTACTCTGGGAAGATTTCCAGCCGACAATCGACACTATTCGCGGTCGAGCCCTTGACGACCTCTCGGCGGTGTTGGACACTGCCAGGGATTGCGGGTTGCAGGTGATAGTGACCCTGTTCGTGGGCAACATGAGTGGCGCGATGTGGTTTCCACGTTGGGCCTTTAGCGATCGCACGGCCCCGCTTCGCCGGCTGCAACTGGCGGAAGGCCAGCCAACCGATCACCTGCTGCACGATCTCTTTGCCGATCCGTCGATTCTTCGCGCCGAGGTGCGCCTTGCGAGTGTCGTAGCACGCCATCTGGGCTCGCATCCTGCACTGTGGGGGTGGGATCTGGCGAACGAGATAGACGCCGCGCTTGAGCCGACCACCGACGACGCCGGCTGGCTATGGATATGCCTGTTAGCGAGCGTGCTGCATGCATTGGATCCGGATCACCCGGTCACCTATGGCGCCCATCCACCTTCGCTCGAGAGCCGCAATCATCTGCGGATCGACGATATGGCCCCCTACCTGGACCTGCTTTCGATGCACGGCTACCCACTCTATAGCGACGTTGCCGCGGGGCCGCTCGACCCCGAATTCGTGCCATTTGTCACCATGCTGACGGCTTCGCTCGGCGGCAAGGACACCTGGATGCAAGAGTTTGGCGTGTGCACCGCGCCTCCCGGCCAGCCCTCATGTACGATCGAGGACGATTTCCTCGGTACGATGCGTCCTCAGTTTCTGGCGTCGGAAGCCGACGCGGCAACCTATTACGATGAAGTCCTGATCAGGCTGCGCGCGTTGCGCGTGCCGGGGGCACTCGCATGGTGCTATGCGGACTATACCCCCGACCTGTGGGGCCGCCCGCCATTTGATCGCGCGGTTCGCGAACGGACGTTTGGACTCGTACGAGCGGACGGTTCGGAGAAACCGGCTGTGGCGGTCATCAAGCAGCATATTGCAGCCCCACCTCCACCTGAGGCGCAATTGCCCGACCTCCTCGGCGGACTCACTGCACACGACTACTATCAGGATCCTGCGCGTCACTTCGTCGAATGCTATGCCCGGTGGCGCGCTGCCCGGGGAACCACCGCATGATTCCGCGAACCCATTGGACGCAGCAGCAACCGCATCATGCTCCGGCGCCTCATGTCTGACTGGTTACATCGCGGTAGGGAAGGAACTGGCCGTCACGCCGGTAGGCGTCCTGGAAGTGCTCGAGCTTCTGCTCGTCTACCTCAACACCCAGCCCTGCCCCTTCGATGCGTCCCCAAATGGGGCCGTCCGCGATCGGAATACGACACGTGAGTATATCGTCCTCCATAAATGCGGCGGTTTGCTGTACCCCGTCGCCTGCGTTAGGAATGTTAAGCATTACATGCTGTCCGGCCGCTGCCGCGATTCCTAGCTCGCCATGTGTGTGCTTGACAACGCGCAGCCCCTCCAGGTCGGCCAGCTGTGATAGCATGCGAAAGCGCTGTAGCGTGCCAACCCAGTAGCTGCTGAAGCACAACACATCGCCCGTGCGGCTGCGAATCTGGTGCAGCACGTCGACTGGGCGGCTCAGCCCCTCGTTGACGCAGATCGCCATAGGCACGCGCGCCCGCACTTCTTGCATACTCTCTACCGGTTCCGCGCGAACCGGGGCCTCGCAGAAGTCGATGTCATATGCGTCATGCCAGCCGTTCAGTAGCTTTACTGCCTCGGGAACGCTCCAGGCCATGTTGGCGTCGATGCGGATCTTGCAATCTGGTCCGATGATGCGGCGGATAGTTGCGAGCATTTCAGTCTCGGCTTTGCTGTCGACCCCGACCTTGAGATAGAAGCAGGTGTAGCCACGCCTCACGCCTTCGGCGCACTCCTGCTCAAGTTGCTCGACACCACCCCGCGAGAGGTAATAGAAGTAGTTGACTTCTTCGCGCATGGCGCCGCCAAAGAGACGATAGAGTGGCTGGCCGCACTCCTTGCCGCACAGGTCCCAGAGAGCCATGTCGATGCCCGCGAAGGCAAAGTGTCCTGTCATGGCGCGGAAATCCCACATGCCGGTCAAGAAGTAGTCCCGTGCGATGGCTTCGGACTGCCACGGATCCCTGCCGATGACAAATGGTTTCGCGGCAACCACGGCTTGTTCGATCGAAGCGACGTCAGGGCCGCTGCAGCTCTCCCCCCAACCGATGAGCCCGTTGTCCGCCGTCAGCTTGACGATAACGTCGGTAACACCGCCGCGATAGACGCGACTGCTGACCTCATAATGCGTGTACGGCACACTGACGATATATGTTTCGAGCGCGACGATCTTCACTACTACTCCTTCCAGATGCTCCATCCCCCGTCGACGGGGAGGTTCACGCCCGTGATGTACGTCGCTTCGTCGCTTGCGAGGAAAAGCACCGCCGCGGCGATCTCCTCGGGCTCTCCCAATCTCCCCGCCACCACCTGCCCGGAAAAATGCGCTATGTCGTCCATGTTATAGCTGTCCCAGGCTCGGGTTCTGATTCCGCCGGGCAGCACGGCGTTGACTCGCACGCGCGGGCCATACTCTGCCGCTAGCTGCCGAGTGAGCGCGGAAATCGCGCCTTTCGCTGCGTCGTATGCTGGGTGCCGGCGGAAGCTCATCAGGGCGTGTACCGAGGATGTGTTGATCATCACACCGCCGGATTCGATGAGATGCGGCATGCACGTCTTCACTGACAGGAAAACGGCCTTCACGCAGACGGCAATTTGGCGGTCCCAGTCCGCCTCCTCCATCTCGTGTGCGGGTGCATAGCTAATGGCAAAGGCATTGTTGTGGACAATATGCAGACCGCCAAACTGCTGCAGCGCGAGGTCTGCCAGCGCCTGCCATTCCGCCATTAACGACACGTCGCAATGACGATATGTGGCTGTGCCGCCGGCTGACCGAATCTCGCTCGCGACTGCTTCTCCAATCTGATCCGAGATGTCGGCAATGACAACATTGGCGCCCTCGGCGGCAAAGCGCCGTGCAGTGGCCGCGCCGATTCCGTTGGCCGCGCCAGTAATGATCGCTGTGCGACCTGAAAATCGCGACATGGCTGAGT
>JAQBPC010000517.1 GCA_028287725.1 Chloroflexota bacterium
CACTTGTAACGGGCGCCCAGGTTCTGGCTTTGCTGGACGGAAGATTCAATGCGTCTATCGACGACATCAGGAACCTTGCTCTACCTGCGCTGCGTCACCGGCTGTTACTCAACTTTGATGCGCTGGCTGACGGTATCACCACGGACAGCGTTCTAACTGGACTCCTAAAGGAACTCGACGCGTAAATGATCGTCGAACGCCTTGGACTAGATGCCGGGTTCATGCGCCGCCTGGAGCGACTGGCCCTGATCGCCAGGCAGCGGAAGCAAGGGTACGGCGCCGGTCCACGCCGCTCGCCTGCCACGGGGAGTTCAGTCGAGTTTTCGGACTTTCGAACGTATGCCGCGGGCGACGACTTTCGACGTGTCGATTGGAACGCGTTCGCGCGTCTCGACCGACTTTTCATGCGCGTCTTCGAGGCCGAAGACAACACGACCGTGACAATTTTCGTCGACTGTTCGCGGTCCATGGAAGGTGGCGATCCGCCGAAGAGCAGGCTGGCACGCCAATTGGCTGCATCGCTCGTCTATATTGCCCTCGCCAACTATGACCGCGTGGCAGTGGCAGGCATCGGCGACCGTCCGCTGCCATATCTCGCTCCCCGGTCCGGAATACAACGCGCGGCCGAAGTTTGGCGTTTCATTGCCGACCTTCCTGAAACAGCTCATGCCGCGCTCGATGGTCTGCGGTTGTTCGAAGCCTATCGCCCCGCACCAGGCCTGGCCATTGTAATTAGCGACATGTTGACGGAAAGTGACTGGCGTGTTGGTCTTAGAGCACTTCAAGGTGTCTGCAGGCAAGAAGTTACGCTGGTGCAGATACTTGCGCCGGACGAGCTCCACCCCACGCTTGATGGTGACTTGACCCTTGTAGACGCCGAAACTGGGGCGCGGACTGAGTTGAGTATCACACCGGCGGTTCTCGCCAGGTACCAGGCAGCGCTCGCGGCATATACCGGCGAGCTATCAAGTTGGACACGCCGGCAAGGAATTCCGTTTCTGCAAGCTTCGAGCAGCGTATCGATCGAGGATCTCGTGCTTCGGCTGTTAGTAAGCCACGGTGTTGCCAAATGAGCTTCGTCGCGCCCGGCGCCCTCGCGTTTGCAGCGCTAGGTCTCCTGATCGTCGCTCAGTACGTACTCAAGTTACGTCGTCCCGTCAGAGTCGTACCGAGCACGCTGTTATGGCAACGAGCCATCGTCGACCGGCGCGCAAATACTCCCTGGCAGCGCCTTCGCGCCGAACCACTCATGCTGCTGCAATTGGCGGCACTTGCAGTGGTGGTATTGGCGCTGATGCGGCCATACGTGCTCCGCGCTGGGTCAATCGGTACGAATGCGGTGATCATTATCGATGCATCGCTCAGCTCTCAGACGATCGAGCTGGGTCGCAGCAGATTCGATCGCGAGATAGCGAGTGCTCGGGGCCTTGTGGATGGCTTGCCGCCTGGCAAAACCATGAGCCTGGTCAGGCTCGACGGACATCCCCGTCTGCTCATTGCCGGCAGTTCCGACGCAGGCGCTCTGAACGCTGTGCTGAGAGGGCAGCAGCCCGGTTATGAGGCTCCCGACACACGAACCGCACTAAGCCTGGCGTTCGGTCTCGCGAGCCAGAGCTCGGGTGGTCGGGCGAATGTCATCGTGCTGCGCTCAGCCTCTACGACTCTGCCGGCGAAAATTGCCGGTTCGCGGCTGGTCGACCAACCATTCGGCAACAATCGGGCCGCGAATCTTGCTTTAGATGCGCTTGCCGCTGCGAATCAAGTCGATGGAAGTATTGATGCGGTCTATAAGGTACGCAATACCGGTGACACGTCACTGGCTAGCGACGTAGAAATCAGGGCAGGCGGGCGGCTTCAAGCGATTGACCATGTCGCCGTGCCGGCGGGTGGTTATGTACTTCGGTCCGCATCATTCCTAGCAGGGCACCCTTCGACCGTTGAGGCGCGGCTCACGTTTAACGACAGCTTGACTCAGGACAATTCAGCCTGGGCTGTCGTGCCTCGTCCTGGCCAGCGCAAGGTCGCCGTTTTCACTGGCGGCAATGTGTTTCTGTCGGCAGCGCTCGCCGGCATACCTGGGCTCTCCGTTCAGTTGATGAGTGCGGCGGCATACGGCCCAGATCGGATTCAAGGTGCCGACCTCGTAATCTTCGACGGTAACGTCCCGCCTGTCCTACCTGCCACCAACTTGCTGCTCATACATCCCAATCACGATATTGCGGGCATGCGGATTGGCGGAACCCGGTCCGTGGGTCCCCTCATGGCAGGGGATGATCCTGCCGGACTCCTCCGGTATGTCACGCCGGGAAATATTCATGTCTTCAAGGCGCAAACAGCTTCGGTACCGGAGTGGGGACACGTAGCACTACGAGACCACCGTGGCCCGTTGATCGTCGAAGGTGAAGTTGGCAGCCCCGCCGGCAGAGCTCACCAACGGATTGTCTTGCTGAATTTCGACCTGGGTCAGTCTGACCTGCCGCTTGGCATTGATTTCCCGATTCTGGTCTCAAACATGCTGGAGTGGCTTGCGCCGAGCAGCAGCATCAATAACGCAGCAGTCCGACCTGGGGAGCCGGTCCACATTACACTACCGTCCGGCATCACCGCCGCGACAGTGAGTGCCCCCGATGGTCAAAACACGCAGTTGCTGCCGGCAAGTGCGGACACTCGCGGCGGAACGATTACCTTTAGAGAAACTGCGGTGCCCGGTGCGTATGCCATACTTGAGCAAGCAGGAGCGGTTCGACATTCTGTCTACTTCGCGGTTAACCCGCAAATATCCCTAGTCAGTCAGAGCGGCTCTAGTTCTCCGGCCCAGAGCGAGCAGGCTATCGCATCACCAGCCAATGCCGGGCAGGTCCCTGTCGAGTTGACCGAAGCGGTTGCGCTCGCCGCAATCGCGCTGCTGGCGGCCGAGTGGTTCCTGGCCATGCGCATTCGATGAGCTTTACTTCGCCACAAGTCCTGTACTTGCTCCCAATCATCCTTGGGGGCACAGTCTGGCTTTGGGCCGGCCGCACGCACGGTCATAGAACTCCGCGCCGCGTGCTCTCACTTTGCCTCCGCCTGCTTATTTTCACCGCACTTATTCTTGCGGGAGCCGGCGCGACGTTGGTCAGACCTCGCTCCGCGGAGGCCGTAACTTTTGTTGGAGATGTCTCGGCAAGTACGGGTCCAGGGCAGCCGTCTATGGTTCAATTCATCGATCGCGCGCTCAAGCATCGTGCGCGTGATGACCAAGCCGCCTTAGTGGCCGTCGGTAGGTCCGCGATCGTTGAACAGCCGCCGGCCGCACTAACCGGGCTACAACACTTCGAATCAGTCGTCGATCCGAGCTATACCAACCTCGAATCGGGACTAAGTCTTGGTGCTGCGCTTCTTCCATCTGGCTACCGCCGGCGCGTTGTACTCCTGAGCGATGGCCGCGAAAACCTCGGCGACGCGGTAAGCGAAGCGCAACTGCTCAGGAGTGAGGGTATTCGCGTCGATGTCGCGCCAATCAGCTTCAAACAGGGTCCGGAGGTACGAGTGGACAGTTTGACTGTGCCCTCGAGCCTTCACAGGGGCGAGCGCTTCACAATCGAGGCGCAAGTAGCAAGCACAGTTCAAACAAGTACGACCTACCAATTGCTAGAGGATGGACGATTGCTCGCTTCCGGCAGCGCGACACTGCCAGTGGGCGTGACCACTGTCGGACACCCAGTGGAAGCGCGAAGCGCCGGGATCCATACCTATACATTCATCATCCAGCCTCAGTTGGATACCCTCTCGCAGAATAATCAGGCCAGCGCATTTGCCACCGTATCCGGGCCACCGACCGTACTTATCGTCGAAGGCGCCTCGGGGTCAGGGCGCAA
>JAQBPC010000535.1 GCA_028287725.1 Chloroflexota bacterium
GCTGGTGGATGATAGCTTGCAAACAGCTCCCTCAATGGCACTGCCCGACCAATCCGGGAATCCACCCGAGCTCAAGCTCACTGCCCGAGCCTAACGATTGGCCTGTCAGTCGACCAGAGGGCGGAACTCGACACATGCGCATCTGCGGCCGAAGTAAAAGCATCGTTCGCGCCGACAAATGAATCGCGCAACGTGTATTACCGGGAGAATTGGATGACCGCCCAAACGTTCCCGGCGATACCCAACGGCACCACCATCGATCGCACTATCCGAGCGAGTGACCCGATTGGGATCGGAACTGAAAGCGCCTATGTCTGCTTAGCGTATGGACCAGGCGAACCGCATATACGACGCCTTGAATTGGCGCCTGGTGAGTTCGGCGCCGCCAGGCGCGAACCGCTATTGACCTTCGCACACTTCACCGACATCCACCAACAGGACCATCAGTCACCTGGCCGCTTCGAGTTCGTCGATCGGTTTTATGGACCTGCTCCTCTGCATCTCCTTGCGCCGGCCTACCGCCCACAAGAGTTTATGCAAGCACAGTCATGCGAGGCCATGATCCGGACAATGAACGGGCTTGATTCAAGTCCAGTTACCGGGGCGCCGATCCAGTTTGTGCTCTGCACAGGCGATCTCACCGACAACTCACAGGTGAATGAGCTTCAGTGGGCAATGTGCCTACTCGAGGGCGGCGAAATCATGGCGAATTCCGGCGGCCCTGGCTATGAGGGCGTTGCTTCCCCCGCGTGGGGCGATACGGGCTATTGGCATCCCGACGACTTCGGGGATGAGTACAAGACGCGGTGGGGATTCCCGTCATATCCAGGGTTGATCGAAGAAGCATACAGAGCGTTTGTTGCCGAAGGTATTTCCCGACCGTGGCTGATCTGCAGGGGAAATCATGATGCATTGATCCAGGGCACAGCGTTATTTACGCCGGCATTCAAGAGCATCGCGATTGGCAGCGAGAAGGTGATAGCCCTACCCACCGGCTTCGACATTCTGGGAAATCTCGAACAATACATCGCAAGGCCTGAGTCGTTCCTAGCCGGCCCGACACGTCGCGTGATGCCAGACCCGTCTCGGAGAAATTTCAGTCGTAGCGAGTTCCTGGCAGCGCGGTTGGCCGCCGGTGGCGCGCCATCGGGCCACGGAGCCATTGGGATACAGGCAGACCGAGAGAGGACGTATTATGTCGATGACTCAAACCCACGAATCCGGCTCATCGTGCTTGATACGGTGAACGTGGGCGGCAATTATCACGGCAGCATCGGCGCCAAGCAGCTGGCATGGCTCGAGGCTCGATTGGCTGAGGTCCACTCACGTTACTACGATGAGTCAGGACGCTTGGCCCAGTCGGCAGCCGGCGATAAATTGGTAGTGCTGTGCTCGCACCACGGCCTCGATTCACTTGTCAATGATATGGTCACTACAGGCCTTGAAGCCGATCTACCTCGAGTGCTTGGACCACGGGTCGAATCGCTACTCCATCGTTTTCCCAACGTCGTGCTCTGGGCCAACGGCCATACCCATTCCAATACGGTTTGCCCTCGACACGATGCCTCCTGCAAAACCTCCGGCTTTTGGGAGGTAACGACGTCATCCTTGTTCGACTGGCCTTGCCAGGCAAGGCTCGTGGAATTGGTTTCAAACAACAATGGAACTTTGTCAATCTTCTGCACGATGCTCGACCACGCGGCGGCGCCTGGTCCGACAGCGGCGGACGGGGTACTACGCCTTGCCGCAATCCATCGCGAGCTTGCCGCGAACGATCCCCATTGTGGTATCGCCTCTGGAAACCAGGGCCAGGAAACGGACCGCAACGTGGAGCTGGTGATCCGCGAGCCATTTTCGCTGGCTTAGTTGCAACATCAAATCGAATCAAACACTCATTGACACCAGCAGGGATCTCGAGCTGGGCTGTCATGCTGCCGATTCCTCCATACGCAGGCGGATACTCTTGAGACATAGGTGTTTGCATCGGCGCGACCACTTGGCCGTCAGACGGAAGCGGCATTGCACTGCTGCTGAGCCTGCCGTATCCTGACGTCATGGATACAAACGACCGTTTGTCCCCAGAGACGGCGTTAGGGCGCCTGCCGCCAGGGGCGAGGCGCGAGCAAATAATTGCCGCGGCGTCAACCCTCTTTGCCGCGCGAGGTTATCACGGTGCCTCGATGCAGGACGTGGGCGAGCGAGTGGGTATGCTCAAGGGCAGCCTGTACGCCCACGTCGCCAACAAAGAAGAAATGCTACTGGAGATTGTCAGCACGACCTCGCGCCGTTTCATCGACGCGTTAACGCCAGTTCTGACAGGGGACGATCAAGTGTCGGTACGTATTCGACTTGGCCTGCGCACGCATCTCGGTGTAATCCACACGGATCCGGACGCGGCGCGCGTATTTATGCACGAAGGTCGGCACTTGGAAGGGCGGCCAAGACTATGGATCGAAGAAGCGCACAATCGCTACGAGCGGATCTGGCGGCAGGCGTTCGAGGATGGGGTGCGGTTATCCGAGTTCCGCCATGATCTCGATACCACCGCTGCCACATTGCTTGCATTATCGGTAGGAAATTGGATTACCACCAGGCAAGGCCAGGTCGGCGACATAACCAATGACATTGCGGATAGCTTCAGCAGTGTCCTTTTGGCGGGCTGCTTGGTTTGATACCTTAGTCACCATGGCGCAGCATGAGAAGTAGTAGTGCCTCGCCGCCAGAGGAGTAAGTCATCGCGGGGCGCTCCCATCCGGTACCATAGTTAGGGCATCGGCGCGAGAGTCGATAATCCCTGCAAAACTGCTCTATAACTGGCAATTGACTGGAGTGAGATCTGTGGTGACCACCTTTTCGACGGTCCATAAGTCTGTACCACGTGTTGACGGGGAACGTAAGGTGACAGGGGCGGCTAAGTATACCGCCGACCTGCAGCTGCCCGGCCTCCTCCACGCCCGACTGGTGCTGAGCACATACCCACATGCGCGAATAACGTCGATTGTGCGCGATGCCGCGGAACAGGTGCCCGGCGTGGTAGGTGTTTACACCGCCGGCGATGTGGAGATGAACGGCCGAGATAACGGCTCGCGCAATCGACGACCTTTAGCAAAGGACATTGTGCGCTTTGATGGCCATTGGGTCGCGGTTGTTGTCGCGGAAACCGAAGCGGCTGCACAAGACGCCGCGGATCTCGTCGAGGTCGAGTATGAAGAGCTACCCGTGGTGGCTGACATGGACCTCGCCATGCAACATGATTCTCCGCGAGTGATCCTTGAAGACACATCCTCGGGCGACGATGAGGCCTTCGCACATGCCAGCGTTGGAGGCGGCGCAGAGGCAGTTGAGAACCTGCCCCCAAACGTGACGAATGCGAAGCGCTACCGTCGTGGCAATATTGAGGCCGGGTTCGCGGAAGCCGACGTTGTCATCGAGCGGACGTACAAGACCTCCTGGGTGCATCAATTGCACCTCGAGCCCCAGAGCTCGACCGCGGCGCCGGACGGCGCTGGGAATCTCACCGTTTGGACCAGTACGCAAGGCGCCTTCTCGGTGCGGAATAGTGTGGCCACGAGCACAGGGCTGCCCCAACATCGCGTGAATGTCATCTCGATGGAAGTAGGCGGTGCGTTCGGAGCGAAATATGCGCTCATTGATCCACTGGTTGGCGCTCTCGCCTGGCAGTTGCAGCGTCCAGTGACGCTTATCTACTCGCGGGGCGATGAGATGCGTTCCGCCAACCCTGCACCGGCGTTTGAAGTCCAGGTTTCGACCGGCGCAAAGAAGGATGGCACCCTCACCGCGCTTAAGGCGCGAATCGTTGCGGATAACGGTGCGTACTCAGCAGAGTCAGCGGGCCTCGCCGGCGTTTTGTTGGGTGGCTCCTATAAGTGGCCCAATCTCGAAATTACCGCATACGACGTGATGTCCCATAAGACAGGCTCGAGCGCTTATCGCGCCCCCGGTGCTCCCCAGGCGGCCTTCGCAATTGAGGGCCAAATGGCCGAAATGGCCAGGGCACTCGATCTCGATCCCCTTGAATTCCGCATCAAGAACACAGTTGAGACGGGAGATCCACTGCCGGACGGCGAACCGCTGCCGCTGATCGGTGGGCGCCAGGTGCTGGAAAAACTTGCCGAGCATCCATTATGGACCAATCGGTCGAACAAGCCAGGCGAGGGCGTCGGCATTTCATATGCCTGGTGGCCAGGGGCGATGCAACCCGCGAATTCTTCATGCCGGCTCGATGACGATGGCTCGATTACGGTATTGGTCGGATCGACCGATATCAGTGGCAGCAACACCAGCATGGCTCAAATCGCCGCCGAGGCGTTTGGTGTTCCTATGTCAATGGTCAACATCCGCACGGTTGATACAAACGCTGCGCCTTTTGCTGGCCCAAGCGGTGGTAGCAAGACCATCTACACGACCGGTGCCGCCGTTGCAAGCGCCGCGCGCGATGCTCGCCGGCAGGCACTCGAGATTGCCGCTCAGGAACTCGAGGTAGCGCCCGAAGATCTCGAGGTAGTCGACGGCACCGTCAGCGTGAAGGGTGTGCCTGGTCGCACATTGTCGATGCGCGACATCGCGTCCAAGTCTATCGGCTGGGGCGGCAGTTACGAGCCGGTTCTAGGCCGCGGAGGCTCCTCCATTAGTACGGCCGCGCCAGGCTTTACCATCCATCTTGCGCGTGTGTCGGTCGACGAGGAAACGGGCAAGGTTGATGTGCTGGACTACCTTGCCATACAAGACGTGGGATGCGCTATCAATCCCGCCGAGGTGGAGGGTCAGATCCACGGAGGTGTGACGCAGGGGCTTGGCATTGCGCTTTACGAAGCCATTCCCTATGGGGAAGACGGCAGATTGGTCGGCTCAAGCTTGATGGATTACGCGCTTCCTACAACGGGCAATGTGCCGGTGATTCAAACGCTCCTCGTCGAGGTGCCATCGGCTGACGGTCCGTTTGGCGCGAAGGGTGTTGGCGAGCCTCCGATTATTCCCGGCGCCGGCGCCATCGCAAATGCCATTCTTGACGCAACGGG
>JAQBPC010000541.1 GCA_028287725.1 Chloroflexota bacterium
CGGCGGAGAGTGCCCCAATCGTACAAGCACTTCGTGCCCGGCCAAAGGCCTGGGTGGACTTCATGATGCGCTTTGAGTTGGGGTTAGAGGAGCCCGATCCCAAGCGCGCTCTTACAAGCGCACTTACGATCGCCGGCGCCTATATTGTCGGCGGGCTCATTCCGTTGTCGCCCTACTTTTTCGCCTCGCAGGCTCACACCGCGTTAGTTATCTCCGTTATCGTCACACTGATCGCGCTGACCGCCTTCGGATATATAAAGGGGCGTTTCACCGGCGCAGGGCCGATCCGCAGTGCTGTACAGACCGTGGTCATTGGTGGGCTCGCCGCTGCCGCCGCGTTCCTCATCGCCCGAGCAATCACCTGACGAGCTGGACGTCTACATATCCCCTTCGCGCTGCTCGCCCGCAATGGCAAGCAGATAACCTCTGGCCCGTTCGGAGAGCGGGTAGCGCTTCACCAGGCTCCAAAAGCGGCGATTATGGCTCGGTTCAATCAAGTGGGCGAGCTCATGCACGAGCACATAATCCAGCACGAAAGGTGGAAATTCAGCTAAACGATGCGAGATTCGAATGGTGCCGTGCGCGGGCGTACAGCTGCCCCAGCGTTGATCCTGGTTTGAGACCCAGGCAATGGATGACCATGCTAGCTTTGCGTCGAAGTGCTTTCGGTTTAGCAGCTCAGCTCGTTGTTCGAGGTCCTTGTCGCTCAGGTTGCGCTTTACCTTCCGGCCTTCCAAACGCCGGCGCAGGCGGGCAATGATTGGCTGCAACTCGGCGTCAGTGGACGTGGCAGGCGCCAGTACCTCAAGATAGCCATCCTTCTCGCGGATGCTTACCGTGCGCGCACGACGTGCACTGCGGACGATACGAACTTCCTGGTCTGTCATGCAGCCATCCTGAGTCAAGTAACCAACGCCGCATGGTACCCTTCTCCAGGTTCGCTCGGCAAGCACAACTGAGCTGGTAGGTGGGTTGCCGCCGTTACCATGCGCTTCCCTGCACTGCATTCGTCGTGCTGTCGTTTCAATTTCGCGCCGATGGCAGTCTGGCGCCCAAGCGAATGGCCCCTTCGCCGATGCTGGATGCACTGACGAGAGTGTTTCGCCTCGCCCGTTGCTGGTGCGACAGTTGAGGGTACATTTGGTTGGTCGGGGCGTGTGAGAGGGAGTAGTTGTGGCGACGACGATCGAAGAAGTCGTAACGCGAATTCCCGACTGGCAGACGCGGTCAGTAACTATCGTTCCGTTGATAGGCGGCCTGACTAACCTCAACTACCGGGTAGAGGTTGATGGAACGCCTTATGTCGTTCGAGTTCCAGGCGAAAAGACCGATCTTCTCTCTATAAATCGAGAACACGAATATCACAATACGCTTGCCGCGGCGCGTGCCGGTGTCGGCGCTACTGTCGTGCACCACATCCCGGATCTTTCGGTGATGGTTCTTGAGTTCATTAATGGCCCAACCATGAACGGCGAGCAGTTGCGGCGACCGGAGATGGCGCCACGCATCGCCTCTTCTCTTCGGCAGCTCCACACGGGTCCGGCCTTCGTAAATGAATTCAACATGTTCCGCACGATGGAGTTTTATCTTGAGATAGTGCGGAAGCATGGCATGACGGTGCCTTCCGGCTATACCGAGTACATTCCCGTTGCGGGCAGGATTGAAAGGGCGCTGGCAGCCCGGCCGCTGCCACTGGTCCCCTGCAACAACGACCTCATGGCAGAAAATTTCATCGATGATGGCACGATGCTGCGGCTGGTGGACTACGAGTACAGCGGAAACAACGATCCTTGCTTCGAGCTGGCCCACATTTGCAATGAAGCTGATTTTGGACCCGAGCTTCTTGAGGCGCTGTGTCTCGCCTACTTTGGGCGACTCGACTCGGCAATGGTCGCCCGTACCTGGCTGTACTATTGCATGGCGAATCTTGGTTGGACCCTCTGGGGCGCTATTCAGCATGCGGTAAGCGAGATAGCCTTCGACTACTGGGACTGGACGATGATCAAGTGGCGACGACTACAGGACAAGGTCGAATCGCACGAGTTCGAGAGATGGCTTAAGGAAGTGCAGCGCGGCTAGCGACGTCTTGTCTCAGTCGCTGACGAGCTTAGTGTAAGCTTCTCAAGGCCATTCCTTCCCCTACCACCAGCCATCTGAGATATTAGGAAATATGTACTAATTACCGCGCTGAGTGGTACCCTGAATAGGAAGCTGTGTGCGTAAAAACTGCATGCAGCAGGGCTCGACTACACGACTACTTGGAGCATGGCAATGGCTGTGAAAGACCTCCGGCGCAGTCCGATGATGTGCCATTTGTTGGATGCTTTGGAGAACGGCGAGGATATCGGGCATTACGGAAGGCTCACATTTGTGATGGTTGCTCGCCCGTTCGTCGAGTCTGACGAGCTGGTGCGTTTGCTTATGCAGGACAAAGATACGGACGAGGCAAAAGCTCGGGCATTAGTCCAGCAGGTCGTCGACCGTGAATACAGTCCGCCAGGCTGGGGGCGAATCCTGGAATGGCAAGCCAAACAGGATTTTCCGATTTGTCCGAATCCCGAGGACCATGACGGCTGTAACGTCTACCGTGAGCTCAACTTCCCGGACAAGGTCTTTGACCACATCGGTGAATACCGAGAGCAGCGGGCAGAGCATATCGCGTTGCCCTAGCGTATCTTGCCTGTCGAACTCTATGGTTTGCTCTGCTACGCTGAGGTGGAGTGCTGCCATGGAAACAAGCAAGGATAGGAAAGCGATGGCAATCAAGACCGCACAAGAGCTGTTCCTCACCGAAGTCTCGGATGTCTATGACGCCGAGAATCGGTTGATGAGGGGCATGGAGTCTATGGCCGAAAAGGCCAGCGATGCGACACTCAAGGCCATGTTACGTGAACATGTGTCTCAAACGCAGGGTCAGATCCGAAACTTGGATAACGTGTTTGGCATCCTTGGCGCGAAGCCCGAGTCCCGGCATAGTGATGCGGCAGACGGGCTGGTCAGCGAAGCAAAGAAATCAATGAACGAAGCATCCGCGGATTCAATTCGTGACTGCATTATTGATAACGCCGCGGCCAAAAACGAGCACTTCGAGATCGCGAGCTATCGCGGCCTCATTAGTAGCGCTCAGAAGATGATGGGACAACAGCAACTCTTGTCGTTGCTCCAGGAGAACCTAAGCCAAGAGGAGCAAGCCGCTCAGCGGCTGGAGCAGACGGCTCCGCAGCTCCTGGAAAAGGTGCTTCAGCAGTACCCCATGTAGCACCTGACACGGCTGACGCAACAAACTCAGCCGGCTGTTCGAAGCCGTCCCGACTTAGCGCCGGATCTTGCGCACGGATAATTCGCCTGATCCGGCGCTTGCGGATAACAGTCCTATAGCGGGACGGCGCCTTCGCGGCCTGCCTTGGCCACGGCAACCGAGCCCAAGCGCCGGTTCTGTAGTGCGGGTAACCTGGTCCGCACGCCCTGAAGCTGCTCGAAGGACAGGTCAGCCGTTACCACGCCTTCTCCCTCAGCCAGCTCCGCAAGTATCTTTCCCCACGGATCGACAATCATGCTGTGGCCAAAGAAGTCGCGAGCCGGCGAGGTTCGGCCATACATTCCGGCGGCGATCACAAAGCACTGATTCTCGATAGCGCGTGCGCGAACAAGCACCTCCCAGTGCGCTTGCCCGGTCACTCGAGTGAATCCTGCGGGAAGCGTGGCGATCTGCATGCCCCGGTCAGACAGCGTACGGAACAGCTCGGGGAAACGCAGATCGTAGCAAATGGTCATGCCGATAGTTGCGAGCTCAGTATCGACGCATACCGGCTCGTCCCCGGCAGAAATCGTGTCGGATTCGCCGTGTGTCACGCCATCGACCACCGCATCAAACAAATGGATCTTGCGATAGCGGCCGAGGAGCGTGCCATCAGGTGAGAACAAGAGACTCGCATTGTATGGACGTGGCGCGTCCGTGGCTCGCTCGAGTACGCTCCCTCCAACCAGATAGATGCCATGCTCGCGAGCTCGATTCGCCTGCCATTGCTCCAGGGTACCCGACGGCTCCTCCGCCATCGTCGCGATCGTGGAATCGGAGGCCCACTGGCAGAAGCGCTCCGGCAGCACCACGAGTCGGGCGCGTTTGGCGGCCGCCTCGGCAATAAGCTCGGCGGCGCGTGCAATGTCGTCTTCATGGCTGTTTCCAACACCCATTTGAATTGCCGCCACCCGGACGTGCTGCATCGCTCTCATTCCTCTACAGCTGCTGCATAAGAATCAGGGTAACGGTTTTTAGGTTCTTACAGAAACACAGATGACACAGATGACGATAGATTACGCAGATGGGCGGATTCATAAACACAGAGGGCACAGATGACACAGAATGCACGGAGGACACAGAAGTTACTGCTATATGTGACATGCGACTCAGATTCTGAGC
>JAQBPC010000552.1 GCA_028287725.1 Chloroflexota bacterium
CGCCGCTTGTTAAGCTCCGGCCAATCAGCACTGCCGCGATAAGGAGAGCCGCGGTGCTCAACAGCGCGGCGAGCGCGCCACCGCCGCCGCGCTTCGGTTTCTGCCGTGGGACGGCCGCCAGCATCTGCGGAGAGGCCACCATGGTTGGCGCCGCGGCTACGGCGGCTGCCGCCGGCGCCACATGGCGCTGGCTCAGCTCAGGACTCAGCGCCTGGCCGGTGAGTGCGGCGATCATCTCATAGCCGGAATGAAAGCGGTCCGCGGGATTCTTGGAAATTGACTTCAGCACCACCGCTTCAGTCGACGGCAACAATTCAGGCACAAATGTGCGTGGAGAGATCGGAGTGTCGTTGACCTGCGCCATTGCCACGGCCACGGGATTCGGCCCGGCAAATGGAACATGTTTCGTGAGCATTTCATAGAGCACCATGCCCGCGGAATAGAGATCCGACTCGGCCGAGGCCGGCTGGCCGCTCGCCTGCTCCGGCGACAAATATGAGACCGATCCAAGAACAGTGCCGGTAGCGGTGAGGTTTCCGCCCGCGAGCGCGCGAGCGATACCAAAGTCCCCGACCTTCAGCTCTCGCCGCCCTGTGACCAGAATGTTCTCCGGCTTGATGTCGCGGTGGATGACACCATGGCTGTGCGCGTAGTCTAGCCCTGCCGCCAGTTGCCGCATGTAGGAGATCACGACCTCCAACGGAAACGGCGCATCTCGCGCAATAATCTGCCGCAAGTTCTGACCCGGCACATACTCCATCACGATAAAGTACCTGCCGTGGTCCTCGCCGACGTCGTATACGGCAACGATGTTAGGATGTGCCAGGCCGGCAGCGAGTCGTGCCTCGAGTCGAAATCGTTCAACAAACTCGGGTTCGTTGGTGAATTGCTCTCTGAGGATCTTTAGCGCAACGACCCGACCCAGACGTGCGTCCGTAGCGCGATACACGCGTGCCATGGCGCCATCACCAATGGGATCCTCAATATGGTAACGGCCACCGTAAATCTGATCTTCCGTCATCTACCCTCACGCCGTGCCATCAAAGCACAATCGGCTCCCCTTATACTAACCCGATAGTGCTGGAATTGTATGCAATCGTCCACATGGCTCCCAGGAATTGCAGCCATCAACTGGTCTGAAGTGGGCTCAGAGTACGAAGCTCGGCGACGGCGCTCTCCTTGCTGCTTCCGACCAAAAGAGATGGCGTGATCACCTATACTGTGTTACTAACGCCGTTGCCGTAGACAAGCCCGAAATTTGAACCATACCGGGAGTGCCCCAACCACGCAAATGTTGAGCAGATGTTGGGGCTCTAAGTCGGCGCGTTGCGCCGCCTTTACGTTGACAACCTAAGAGGGATAGGGTATATGTATCCCGCAGCGGCGCGACAATGATGTTTTTTTATTTCGTCTTCCTTGATTTCGACCTCGCCGGGGATCGGAGTCGAAAACGAGAGCGCCGCAACGTCGAATGACCACACTTGCCGTATAAGAGGAGGATGCGGCCCAGAGAAAAACGGAATCTTCGAGATAGACTCTTGCCTGGTTGGTATTACTTTTATCTCCTGTCTCTGGAATAGTGAAGGAATAAGCAGTGTCCAAGTCTACACAGATTCTCCGAGGCGCTGGGGGCATCGTCCTTATCTCGGCATTGGCAGGTGGAGCACTTCCCCGGAGTGCACATGCGAGCCATGCCCACGCCAATACTATTGTCACTATCGGCGTCAGCGTGCCGTTGCTCCAGCTCCCCGCGCTTGCCACCGGCATCGCGCACGGCGTACAGGTAGCTGCCCAACAGGCGAATGCCGCCAACGTGCTGCCCGGCGTGACCTTCAAGACATCCATCAAAGACGACACGATCAAGAACGCGGTCAGCCCTCAAAAGGATGCCGCCAACGCGCGCGAGTTCATCTCCGACTCGACGGTTATCGGCGAAGTTGGGCCGCTCAACAGTGGCGCTGCCAAGGGCTCCGAAGCGGTGTTCAACAACGCGGGCCTGGTGCAAATTAGCCCCGCTAACTCGAACGTCGATCTGACCAATCCCAAGCTACGTGCCAAGTACGAGCCGCGGGCCGCTTCGGGCCACGGGCCAGTCACGTATTTCCGCACGGTGACCACCGATGCCTACCAGGGCCCCTCAGACGCCCTCTTCGCGGTCAAGGTGTTGCACGCTAAGCGCATCTTTGTGACCGACAACACGGACCCCTATGGCGTGGGCCTGGCGAATGCCTTCAAGGCCGCAGCCAAGTCACTCGGCGCCACTGTCTTGGGCTCCGGCGAGCTGGATCTCACCCAGCCAAAGCTGGGCGCCGATCAGGTGGCGAAGAATATTGCAACCGTCAGCGGTGGAAAGGTTGATCTCGTATTCTTCGGCGGTGAATACGACTCCACCACAGGTGGCGCCACGTTCCTGGCTGATGCGCTCAAGGCGAACGGCGTGAACACGAAGATCATGGGCGGCGATGGTATGTTTGATCCCGCCTTCATCAAGGCCAGCTCAAACGGCGGCGTGCTGAGTGGCTACGCCAGCAACCTCGGCCCGGACGCCGTGGGCTTCGCGCCGGCGGCTGGGTTCCGCGCCGCGGAAGCAAAGGCGTTCCCCGGCATTGCGATCTCGTCCTATGACATCGAGGCTTACGATGCGGCAAACATCATCATCAATGCCTATGTCAAAGCGGTGAAGGCCAAGCAGATCACCCCTGGCAAGGCGATGAACATCAACAGCCGTGGTGTTATTGCAGGCTTGGTCGCCCAGACCAAGAACTACAAGGGTGCATCTGGAACCATCACCTTTGACGCCAATGGCGACATTACAAGCCATACATTCTCGATCTATAGGGTCACCGGATCCGGATCGAGCGCGCACTGGGTATACGTAGGCGTGGCGCCGCAGTCGTAATTACTGTCTCGCGGCCAAGCGGGAGGGGCGGCAATGCCGCCCCTCCCCGTACAATCGTCCTGATTTCCGCCGACTATATGCGAGGTCCCGGTGAACCAATTTTTGCAGTCCTTGCCTGATACGCTCGTGCAGGGCCTTGCGATAGGCATGATGTATGCGTTGATCGCGCTTGGCTATACTCTCGTCTACGGCATCCTCGAGCTCATCAACTTCGCCCATGGCGACGTCTTCATGCTAGGCGGTCTCTTCTCCTGGGCAGCGCTACAGCACTTTTTTGGCGCGCAAATCGGCGCCAACTATGGCGTGCTTGGCGGCGGTACCCTGGTAATGGCAATCATCCTCGCATTCCTCATCGCCACCGTGAGTTGTGGCGGCGTGGGCTTCGTGATCGAGCGGTTCGCCTATAGACCGCTGCGTAATGCGCCAAAGCTCGCCCCGCTGGTCACCGCGATTGGCGTCTCCTTCATCATCGAAAACGCCGTACTGGTCTGGCAGACCGGGACCGGCAACATGGAGCTCACGTACCCCAGCCTCATCAATCAGCAGATTATCCCGGTTCTCGGTCTCCATATCCCGAGCAAGGCTATCATCGTCTTTGTTACGGCGCCCATCCTGATGGTGGGCCTGCTTTACCTGGTTGGCAACACACGGATGGGTAAAGCCATGCGCGCTACCGCTCAGGATCAGGAAGCGGCCCGCATGATGGGGATCGACGTTAATCGCGTCATATCCTTTACCTTCATTGTCGGCTCCGTCCTGGCCGGCTGCGCCGGCGTGATTTATGCCCTCTACTACAATTCAATCGACTACAGCGTCGGCTTTTTGGCGGGACTTAAAGCGTTCACGGCCGCGGTGCTCGGTGGGATCGGCAACATCCGGGGCGCCATGCTTGGCGGACTTCTGGTAGGCGAGGTGGAATCGATCGTGGACTCTATCGACGCCTCCCAAGGCGTGGGTCTGCAGTGGGCCGAGCCTGCCGTGTTCCTGGTTCTCATGTGCGTGCTGATTTTCCGCCCCACCGGCCTGCTAGGCGCCCAAGTCGTGGACAAGGCCTGAGGCATGGCTACGATCGTGCGCGCCCCGCAATACCGGCTCCCAGCTTGGTTTCAGAACAACCGCCGCCTGACCATTGGCTGGGGTACCACGCTGATCATCGCGCTCCTCTTCCCGCTCATGCTCAACCCCACTGGACATATTCAAGACATAACCGGCGACGTGGTGGAAGGCGAGATCTACGCCATGCTTGCCCTGGGTCTTAACGTGGTAGTGGGCTTCGCCGGCCTGCTCGACCTTGGGTACGCAGCCTTCTTCGCAATCGGCGCCTATAGCTTTGGCATGCTCAGCTCCTCGCACTTCCTGCCGAGTAGCAGCTTCAGCAGCCCGTTCATTAGCTGGGGACCGAACGGCATTCATGCCAATTTCTGGTTCTTCCTGCTGGCTTGTGCTATGCTCGCCGCGTTGTTCGGCCTGATCCTTGGCGCCCCAACGTTGCGCCTGCGAGGTGACTACCTGGCCATTGTCACCCTCGGCTTCGGCGAAATCGTGCACAAGGTCGTGGTCAATTTGGGACCGGGCTCGACAATCAATGCCTTCGGCTGGCCAGATATCACCGGGGGCACCAACAGTCTCGACGGCATTTTTCAGCCGTCCTTCGGGCCAGTCCAATTCAGCACCGATCAGGTGCCGTGGTATTACCTGGGCCTTGGTGTACTGGCCGTGATTATCGTGATTGCCTATAGCCTGCAGAACTCGCGCCTTGGGCGCGCCTGGGTGGCGATGCGCGAAGACGAGCTGGCCGCGGCCTGTATGGGCATCAACTTGCGCAACACCAAGCTCCTCGCCTTTTCCATGGGCGCCTTCTTCTCCGGGTTCGCCGGCGTGGTGCAAGGGAGTCGCTTAACGCTGGTCGATCCCTCGCAGTTCACCTTCCAGATCTCGATATCAATTCTGGTGATGGTGGTGCTCGGCGGTATCGGCAGCGTGCCCGGTGTGGTGCTCGGCGCGGGCATCATCGCGCTGCTGCAATTCTATCTGCTCCATCAGCTCAACGATTGGATGCACCTGGCAGGCACCACCGCGAATATCGGTCTCTTGCAACATATAGACCTTACCCAAGCGCAGTATCTTATATTCGGCATCATGCTGGTGATCATGATGATCTTCCGACGCGAGGGGTTGATTCCTAGCAGTCAACGTCGACGCGAGCTCAGGCCGGCAGACGAATCCGTCCTTGCCGAAGAGAACCAGTCACTGTATACCGTGCGTTCGGGAGAGGCGTGATGGCCGTTGCCCGGGAACGCCTGTCGACCGCGCAGGCAACAGTTCAGCCAGGCGCACTTTTGCAGACCATCGGACTAACCAAGTCGTTCGGCGGCCTTGCGGCGGTACAGAATATTGACTTTCACATCAGTCCCGGTGAGATCGTCGGAGTGATTGGCCCAAACGGCGCTGGTAAATCCACCTTCTTCAATCTGATCACAGGACTCTATAAACCCACCCGCGGCCGAATCCTCGTCGCGGGCCAGGACGTCACCGGCAAGCGCCCTGACATTCTTTTACGTGCCGGTGTCGCCCGCACCTTCCAGAACATCAGATTGTTCCAGAACATGACGGTGCTGGATAACGTGCTTGTCGGTTACCACACGCGATTAAAGTCACGGCTGGTAGGCGACATCCTCAAACTACCGCCAACACGGCGTGAAGAGCGCGAGGCGGAACGCCGGGCCTTTGAAGTACTGCGCCTTTTCGACGACCGGCTGGTGCCGCACAGCTACGAGCTGGCGCGCAACCTGGCGTACGCGGATCGCCGCCTCTTGGAGATCGCCCGGGCCCTGGCATCGTCGCCAAAGCTGCTGCTGCTCGATGAGCCGACCGTCGGCATGAATCCGGCTGAGACGGAGAACGCTATCCGCATCATCGCCAAGATACGCTCCGCGGACCTGGCGATAATCTTGATCGAGCATAAGCTCAATGTGGTCATGGGCATGTCAAACCGGGTTGTGGTGCTGGATTACGGCGAGAAAATCGCCGAAGGGACACCGCGTGAAGTGCAGACTAATGAGAAGGTCATCGAGGCGTATCTTGGTCGGAAGGCCGCCGCACAAGCAGCGGCCATGCTCGACCGGCGCGACGCCTTAGAAGAAGCCGGCCAATGACGATGCTGCAGTTTAACGGGGTGCACACGTATTACGGGCCGATCCACGTGCTTAAAGGCGTCAACTATCGTGTCGAGGAAGGCGAAATTGTCTGCCTCTTGGGCGCGAATGGAGCGGGCAAGACAACCACCATGAAGACCATTCTGGGTCTTGTTCGGCCGACCGAGGGCACCGTTGTCTTCAAGGGCCAGGAGATCGGCAAAATGACGCCAAGCCAGGTGGTGAAAGCCGGCATCGCGCCAGTACCCGAAGGACGCCGCGTCTTCTCGCGGATGTCCGTTTCCGAGAACCTGGAGCTCGGCGCCTATGTCCGGTCGGATCACAAGGCAATCGCCGACGATATGTCGCGGGTCTTCGACCTGTTTCCTCGCCTGAAGGAACGACGGAAGCAGCTTGCCGGTCTGATGAGCGGCGGTGAGCAACAAATGCTGGCCATCGGCCGCGCAATGATGGCCCGGCCCACGCTATTGATCATGGACGAGCCGTCGATGGGGCTTTCTCCGATCTTCGTGGAGCGCGTGTTCGACACCGTGCAATCAATTAACAAGCAGGGCGTTACGATCTTCATGGTGGAGCAAAATGCCAACATGGCATTAACGATCGCCAACCGGGGTTACGTTTTGCAAAACGGCGAAGTGGTGCTGGAAAACGATGCGGCAAGTCTATTGCAGAGCGAGCTGGTCCGGAAAACGTACCTTGGCGAGGCAATCGAAGTGAGCTAAAGACCGGCGCCGCCCGGCGCGGAAGTGCTCGGGAAGCAGATGGCACGCAGACGGTTGGCACTGGTCCTCGCGGGTCTCTGCATCTTCGCCGGATTGGTCGGCATCCGTCAGGCGAACGGCGACCCATTCGACCACACGATTGCCATGAGCGGCGATCCGGTCGCCGTTGCCGTCGACAGCCAGACTCAACGCGCCTTCGTCATCAACGGCGCCGATTTTACCGTTAGCGTCATTGATACGGTCAGCGGTGAGGTGATCCGGTCGGTAGCGATCGGCACCGGCGCCAATACGCTTGCCGTGGTTGATCGAACGAATCGCGTGTTCGTACCCAACACCGGCGACAACACTGTGAGCATCCTCGATGCACGGTCGGGGCTCGTGCGACACACTGTAGCGCTAGGCTACTCACCAAGCCTCATAGCGGTCAATCATGCGTCGGGTCGGGTGTATGTCACCAACACGCCGAGCGCCACGCTGAGTATTCTGGACGGCAGCAGCGGAGCTCTCCTCCACACCGTTCCATTACGAAGCGAGCCCCTTGCCATGGCGGTAAATACGGTGACCGGCCGGCTGTTCATCGCGGCCGGCGACAATACGGTACAGGCACGCGACGCCGAGACCGGGAAACTGCTGCACACCACGTCGGTTGGCGGGTTCCCCGCTGCAATTGGGGTCGACCCGCGCACGAGCCGTGTGTTCGTTGCCGACCCAACCCATGCCGCGGTGAAGATACTTGATGGACGGACGGGCGCCGTGCTGCGCGTCACGCACGTGGCCAAGAACCCGATCGCTCTTGTCACCTTGAACACGTTGGGTAGGGTAGCCGTGGCCAGTCTCTCCACCATGCCGAACGCCACCGGTCCCAGTGTAGTCAGCATCCTCGATGCCGGCACTGGGCAACTACTGCAAAGCCTGCCCATAAGTGCGGGCCCGCAAGCGTTGGCAGCGGATGACCGAGATGGGGCGGTGCTGGTGGATGTGGGGACCGCAATTCTCGAGATCGACGCGACGACCGGCGTTGTCACGCATTCGCTACCCGTGCTCGGCATCCGCTTCACCGGTCAAGCCATGGCAGTCGACACGAGCACCGGCCATCTGTTCATCGTCAACTCAGACAACTCAAACCCATCCACGAATGACAATGTCGTCGGCTGGGTGCATCAGTGGCTACCCTGGCTGCCGCATCGAGTCCCTTCGCCGTACGGGAGCATTAGCGAGTACGACGCGCGCCGCTGATCAGTGTGGCGGCTGGCGATCCGGCGGCAGCTTCCTCAGGCTGAGGTGGGCGGTATCGTTGAACAGCGAGAGCACCCCGCCGTCTTCATAGACCTCGATGACCGTGAGTGAGGCATTGTCCAGCCGCAGCTTCCAGACGTCGCTTGGACCAAGGTTCAGGAAAGAGGCGACGATTGCACGAAGGCTTCCACCGTGTGCTACAAGGAGAATGGTCGCGTCTTGTTCCTGATACTCGCGATTAATATCGTCGAGCACGCGCTCGACCCGCCGTTGCAGGTCACGCCGCGTCTCACCGCCTGGTGCGGCGTTTCGCGTGGGATCGGCGATAAAGTGCGCCCAGGAATCGGGGAACTGTTCCATGATCTGCGTGCGATTGAGGCCTTCCCACCGACCGTAGCTCATCTCGTTAAGGTCAGGGGTCTCGTGCGTGGGGCAGAAATGCTGCTCAAGAATTATCCGAGCGGATTCCTTTGCCCTCGACAACGCGCTGGTATAGCAGACCGTGAACTGCTCTTCGCGCAATCGCTCGCGCAGCGCGGTAATCTGCAATTTGCCCTTTGGGCTCAGGGGAACGTCGAGCTGTCCCTGGTACACACCGTTGTGGTTCCATTCGGTGATACCGTGACGGACGAGAAATAGACGAATCATGAGTCAATGGTAGCAGGTCGTTGTTGCGGTGGGCGCGGCGGCCATCCTTGGCCGGGCACGAATCGCGGCGAACAACCGGCTGAAGCACCATACTAATTGCCGGCACAACTATGCTGCCAGGGCGGTAGAGGAGGCCGAAGTCCGCTTTAGGCGGAAATGCTCCCCGCGTTTGCAGCCTGCTGTGGCGTTACCACCAATTGGCCATGCCGAACCAGCATCGGAAGCGCATCGCTGAGAAACGCGGCGACGATTTCGCGATCCCATTGGGAACCGGCTTCCTGCGACAAGATGGCCATGGCCCTGGCAATGTACATGCCCTTGCGGTACGGCCGGTCGTGAATCATAGCGTCGAAGCTGTCCGCAACCGCGATCACTCTCGAGCCAAACGGAATCGCCTGACCGCGAAGCCGTGTCGGATAGCCGGCCCCGTCGAATCGCTCATGGTGATGCAATATCAGGTCGCCGACAGCCTGCAACTCGGGCGTATTCGCTAGATAGTCCGCACCGCGCTGCGAGTGGCTGCGTATGATGGACCATTCTTCATCATTTAAGGAGCCAGGCTTCGTCAAGATCTTCTCGGACAGCCCAAGCTTACCGATGTCGTGCAACCGAGCGGCAGTGATAATGGTGTTCGCCTCATCCGCTGCGGTCCCCAGGGCATTCAACAGACTGGTGACATAAGTAGCCACGCGTCTGCTATGGCCGGGATTACCGGCGCCCGCATCGGCGGAGTCGGCGACGCCGGTAAGTACAACCATCGATTGTTCAGGGATCATGATGCTCCAAGGCCGTCGGGAATGCCGCGCGGACTACCAGTAGTTAAAAGGCTGTCAATCGTTCTAGAGGTTTCAACGCTGACGAGTTAGATTACTCGGGATTTTGCAATTTTCGGTTACGCGGACGACCCAGAGGTCCGTTGAATGTGCCCCTTGGCGCTAACGCCAACATGCAAACTGTTTTCCGTCTTCGCCGGCATCGTCCCATATACGCGCCGGTGCAACGCCGTGGCGAATTCCGGCAAGCTTTTGGCTCGCAAGCCGACAAGCGATTCTGCCATAAGCGGGCTAAAACCGGCTTCCAGCGCCGCAGCGCGTGGATCGGCCACCAACCGGGCACCAAAGGAGGCGTCCAGACTCGCCTGTATGATGAGTTGCTCGTATGTCCTGCGTAGCACGCTCATGCCCCCTATTTCCTAGCCAGTACGGTCATGCTACGATGGTGAATGATGGAGCAAACATATCCATTTCGATACCTGGTCTGGGCTTAATGGGGGAACGGCTGGGTGCCACTGCCATCGGCGAGCAAATGAACTGAGCTGAACGGCTGCGTGCCGCTGCCGTCGGCCACGAGGATCCCGGTCACTGCAAACGGCTGAGTACCGCTACCATCGGCGATTGGGCTGCCGTGTGTACGCGACGGTGACACATTCATTGCTGAGACAATGGGGGCGACCGCTAGTGTGCACAGAGTGAGGGTGGCAACGAGCTTTCGCATTGGTAAGTCCTCCTACTTTCGTGTGTGGCGCACGTATGACCGGGGATGTAATCTCCCCGCGCATAACGAAGCATTCTGGCGCACATTGCCGAGCTGCTTCGGCTCACCACTACAATACTTGGCAGAACGTTCCCAAAACGTTCCACGATTTTTAGCGTGTGTACCGGGACTAGTGCAGTATGCAAACTGCTGATCTCGCGAAGTTCCCTCGTAGCAAGATCGGTCCGCCACACCAGCCTCGTGCTCCTATTGAGCGGCGCCGCCTGCTCGAGCAGCTCGATTCCGGCGCGCAATTGGTGCTCGTCATCGCTCCCGCAGGATCGGGAAAGACATCATTGCTCGCCTCCTGGGTCAACGAACACAAAGCGGGCGGCGGCACGGCAGCAGACATCAACTCGTCCGAGCGGCCGTTTGTCTGGTATGGTCTCGATCCGTCCGACCAGGACCCAGCGCGCATGGTCGACGGCTTGGCGGCGGCAGCTGAATTCTCCTTACCGGGAGCCGGCGCCGCCGCGAGGAGCATGCTTGCCGGCGGAGCAGGACCATACGCCGCACTTGCCGCGCTTCTGGCAGCCTTCGAGCAGATGACGGCGGCCACGCTCATACTCGATAATTGCCACCACATCAACGGCGCGCGTAGCGCTGAGGCGATTCTGGAACACATCACGCGGAACTGCCCTCCATCGTTGCGACTGGTGATGTCGAGCCGAGGCATTCCGTTACTGCCGGCACTCTCCGCTGTTGCCTCTGGGCAGCTTCGCACGATCGGGCGCGACGACCTTCAGTTCCGCACTGACGAAGCATCAGTTCTGCTTGCTCAGTATGGTCTACCGGAGGCCGCCGTACCTGAGCTACTACGTTCTTCGCGAGGCTGGGCAATGGGCCTTTTGCTGCACGCGCATACCCACATGGGAAACGTCACATTCTTACAGCGACCGTCGGAAGCACTGGCGGAGTACCTGATGGTTCAGGTAGTTGACAGCCTGCCGGATCTGACGCGTAAGTTCCTATTGGAAAGCGCATTACTCGGCACGTTCGATGCCGCCACTGCCGACACCGTCCTCGAGCGCAGCGATAGCTGGGTGCAGATTGATTCCGTGGTACGGCACGGACTGTTCCTCGACGTCTACGCCGGCTCGACCGGCCCTGCGGTCAGGTACCACGATCTATTCGGCGAGGCGTTGGCCGAAACCCTACGACGTTCCGCGCCAGAACGGTTTATTGCGATACACACGCGCGCATGCGAGTTCCATAGCGACGATCCCCACCGCGCGCTTGGCCACAGCGCGATGCTAGCGGACCCAGTTCACCTTGCCGGACAGCTCGATATCTTCTTACCAACGTTGCGACGCCAGGG
>JAQBPC010000558.1 GCA_028287725.1 Chloroflexota bacterium
TCCCAATGCTCGTCTATAGCTGCGTAGAGCGCGACGTCCTCAAACTTTGCATCCTTCCGGACATAACCACGCAGTAACCCTTCATACCGCAGGCCTGCCTTCTCCAACACGCGTGACGATGCGCGATTACGAGGGAAGCAGGTTGACTCGATACGATGTAACCGCAACTCATGAAAGCCGAAAACCAGCACTCGGCGAACAGCTTCTGTTGTGTAGCCACGATTCCAGTAGGGCACACCGAGCCAGTAGCCGAGCTCGCCGCGTGCGTGATGACGCTCTACTGCCAGTGTCAGGGCGCCGAGCAGCAGTGCGTCCTCCGCGCGTACGATCGCCCAAGTATAGGCCTTTCCCTCTGCAACAGCAGCAGGGTGCGTGCTAATCCAGGCGGCCGCTGCACCATCGGGATAGGGATGCGGAAGGTTGAGCGTTGTTGCTGCGACCGCCGCCACGCCGGCGAGTGTTTGCACTGGTGCGGCGTCTTCAGTGGTGAAGGGGCGCAGCATGATGCGCTCCGCAGTGAGTAGTGGAATTTCACACATCAGCGGCCCCTTTGTCCTATCATGGCACGCGACATCCGGCGTGTATTACTGCCAGTATAGGTTAGGGGCCAAATGCTAACGCATCCCGTCCGGTGAGTTTACGCTTCCTTAACCATAAGTAGTGAGCTTCGCATCATAGAGGCACGTGTGATGATTTCCGAGCAATCGGGGCGATGCGTAGATCAGCGACAGGAAGCCACCGACTCAGGTACGCACGAGCACAGTCTATGGGGACTCTGGTCAGCGTGTTACGATCGCCAGGCCTAACAGGCGGCCGACGAGCGTGCCGGAGCTGTTCTGGCGGCGTCGGGCCGTCAGGACCCGGATGGCCGCAGTGAATCCGATGTCGTGCCCGCGTTCGCGGCTTACCTGGTATTTGAGGTCGCTCAAGTGGAGATACAGGTCACCGGCTTCGGACGACTCTTGCAACGGCGATAGGCGCTCCGCCGCGATGTCGCGAAGTACCGGCATGTAAATCGATTGAAACCAATGTTCGGCGGCGTTCTGTAAGGAGTACATACGGCCGCGCTCACACAAATACCACCGATGCTCGTGAATCTGTGCCAGCGCCTGGGCATACCCGGCCGGGGAACTGAAGGCCAGTGATCGCAGTCCGGTGCGCAGGGCAAAATCGACTCGAGCCGCTTCCAGCGGGTTCTCACCCTCCCCGGTAAGCGGACGGCACTCGATCACCAGGGCGTCCAGATAGATCTGCCCAATCTCCTTGGCTGCCGCAACCCGGTGATGGCCGTCGATCACGTAACAGGCCCCATCCAAGCGATACACGTCGATTGGCGGGAATGAGGCGCCTGCCAGCATCGCCTTCCGAATCGCGGCAAGCCGCGGGCTGGGCTTTCTTCCAGGCCGGAAGCGGTTATCAAGTTCCGAGTAACGATCGACGCTCCCAACGACCGAATGGACGGAGACTGCCTCCAGATGTGCCGGCAGCATGGTGTAAAGCGGGTCGCCTGGTCCGCCAAGTGGAAAACGAGCCGGGGAACCGAGGTTGCGGCGCTTCCAGGGAAGCGCGATACCACGAAAGTTCATGCGTTCCTTTAGCCACGTAGTAAAGCCAGGGGAGATGTCCCCCTGGCTTTAATGCTATCAGGCTCGGCAGCGCATTTTGTTAACAGCCGGTTAACTATGCGTTATTTTGCATAGTTTTTAACGTCTCAGTCCGTCTACGTGCTCGAGTAGACGGTCGATCTCTTCCGACGTGTTGTAGTGGACTGGCCCCACGCGCACCATGCCGCCCGTTGCCTCCAAGCCGAGGCGCTCGGTGAGCGATAGGGCATAGTTGTTGCCGCTCCACACGTGGATCTCGTCGTTGCCAAGCGATTCGGCGATCGCATCGGGGTGCATCCCGTCCTTGGTGAACGACACAGTCGGCACGCGCTGGTCTAGCCGGTCCGGATCGGTAATGCCCCAGATGTGGACGCCGGGGATCCGCTTCAAGCCTTCGACCAATTGGCGGCCAAGGGCGTGCTCTTGCCGGCGGAACGCCGAGAGCGCCTGCCGCACCAGCTCCCGGCGGCCAGACTGGCCCGGCCCGGCGGCGCGGCCCACGCGCTCGAAATAGTCGAACGTGCCGAGCAGCGCGGCGCAGCCTTCGAAGTTCAGGGTGCCTGTCTCGAATCGGCCGGGCGGTACGCTGTCGGCCGTGCGAACTCTGTATGGCTCGAGCGCGTCAAGCCGGGCCCGCTTCCCGTACAAAATGCCAAGGTGCGGGCCGAAGAACTTGTATGACGAACAGACGAGGAAATCACAGTCCATCGCCTGCACGTCGATGTTGCCGTGGGCGGCGTATTGCACCGCATCGATGTAGGAGAGAGCGCCTGCATTGCGCGCCAGACGACACACCTCGGCGACGTCTACGATACTGCCAACCAAATTGGAGCAGTGCGTCACCGCGACGACGCGGGTGCGGTCGGTTATTTTGGATGCGAGGTCTGCCATATCTACCGTGCAGTCGTCAGTATCGATATCGGCCACGCGGATTACCACGCCGCGCTCCTCCAGGGCGCGCCAGGGAGCCACGTTTCCTTCGTGGTCGAGGGTTGTGACGACGATCTCGTCGCCCGGCACAAACGAACGCGCCATGGCGCGGCTCACGGCAAAGGTGAGTGTGGTCATATTCTGACCAATGATGATCTCCGAGGGAGAGGCGGCGCCAAGCATGTCCGCCATGGCTGCATGCGTCTCAGCGAACAGGGCGGTGGACGCGCGGCTGGTGCGGAAAGCGCCGTCTACGTTGGCGTTGGCGTGAATGAAGTACTCGCGCATGCGATCGATCGGGTCTTGCGGTACCTGAGTACCGGCCGGATTGTCGAGGAACGCTGGGAGACGCCCATTGACCTCTTGCTGCAGCGCGGGGAACTGCCGGCGGAATGGGGCGAAGTCAATGGTGGTCTCAACCGAATCGGTAAGCATGCTTGAACTCCACTGGCTACACTACGAGTGAGGTCTGTCACCTGGGCATTGGCCGGCATGAGACTGGCGGAAGAGTGTCGCGGTGACTTGGCCCATATGATGACGTGCGCCTGTCCCAATTGGAACGGCGCATCCTTTACTGTCCGCTACGGAGGTAGTCTGTGTCCAGTGCTGAGGCGCCCCTGGTAATTGATGGCCACGCCGATATACTGCTCGACGTCTATAGCAGGCGGCGTAAGGGCGCCACGCACGTGCTACGCGATCGCCATCTCCAGCGCCTACGGGCCGGCGGCGTGAGCGCCGTGGTCATGGCGGTGTTTCTCGAGCCGTTCCGCCTGGAGACCGCCGTGCGCGATACGCTGCTGACACTGGACGATCTGCACGAGGAGATTGCGGAGAGCCCGGATGATTTTGTCCTGGCAACCAGCGCGGCGCACCTGGAGCCGGAGTACCGGCAGGGGCGCATCGCGCTGGTGCCCGCGATCGAGGGCGGCGAAGCGGTCGGCGAGGACCTCGGCGTGCTGCGTATGTTCTACCGGCTTGGCGTACGCTCGTTCGGCTTGACGTGGTTCCGCCGCACGTTGATTGGCGATGGGACCGGCGTAGGTGACGCGGGTGGCGGCCTTACGCCGTTTGGCCGCAAGGTGGTGGCCGAGCTTAATCGCCTTCGCATGGTCGTCGATGTCTCGCATCTCAACGAGCGGGGCTTTTGGGACGTGTTGGAGCACAGTACGGCACCGGTGATCGCTTCACACTCGAACGCCCGGGCCCTCGTCGATAATCCGCGGAATCTCACCGACGATCAGATTCGCGCTCTGGCCTCCGTAGGCGGGGTAATGGGCTTGAATGCCTGGCATGAGTTCGTGGCGCCATCCAACGCGTCGCTCGGCGATCTGGTCGATCACCTGGACCATATCGTCGCTATCGCGGGCATCGAGTACGTGGCGCTCGGGCTCGACCTGCTGGATTACCTGCACGACTATGCGGACGAGCCGGTGTTGCGCGGACTTGCGGACGCGTCGAAGATTCCGGCGCTGGCGGAGGAGATGGCGCGCCGCGGCTACGACGATGCGGCAATCCGCGCTGTGCTCGGCGAGAATCTTCGTCGAGTGTGGACGAACGTACTGGGATAAGAGAGGATACGGGAATGGAACTCGTGCTCCGCGCCTATGATCATGAGACTGTAGAGCGAGCCGAGTCGCTACCTGTGAAACGCCTCTGGACTCTGCTCGAAAGCGGCGGTATTCGAGACGCTTCGAAGGTGCGGGTGGGTTTGTCGGCACAAGCCGACGTCTACGCTCGCGAGGCGGTCGTCGCCCGCCTCGAAGCGCTGGTTCAAGAAGGATATGGTGAGTCCAGCCTCAAGCGCTTGAGAGGTGGCGAACCAATCGATCTGGCGACGCTGCGGCGTGCGCACTGGCCCGCGATAGGCGAAGTCGAAGCCGTGGAGCTCCGTGAAGATCTGGTGCGCTATCTCACGTACGGGCTGTGGCGCGCCCCGGAGGAGGTCGTGGCACGCGCGCTTGGCATGCTTACCGGCACCACCGACACCGCATTCCTGGTGGGCGGGGCCGCGGCAACGGCCGGTCTCCAGCAGGTATTGGATTCGGTGGGGGATGAGCAGGCTTTTGCCGCGAAATTTGGTGAAGCGGTGCGGTCGGCGTTGCAGAGAAGCGGCGGGCGGCCCGACGACGAGGCCGTAGCGCAGGAGTTAGCTCGGCTTGGCCAGCTGCTTGGCCCATTGAGCCGGTTGGTTCATGGCGCGCGAGATGCAGGCATGAGGGTGATCGCCTATCAGGACAAGCAAGGCGGGGAAGGGCTGACGCGATTTCTCGCGGCGGAGCTCGGTGGCGAAGGTTCCGAAGTCTACGTCGATGCGGGCGAGGCAGCCGGTGCGTTCGAGGGCCTGGAGCATAGAAACGGCCATGGTGAAGAGGTTGAGGAATAACGGGTTGGCGCCGGCAGGCACGTGTCAACCCTGCCCATCCGTTTCGTGTGGCCGATGGGTGCTGCTACCATAGAAGAGAGAGGAAACGACAGGGGGATTGGGTAAAGACACTATGGAATCCTGCTCCACGCAGGCAGCACGCATTCTGATCGTCGACGACGAGCCGAGCATTGTGCGTCTATTGCAAGCCTATCTGCAGCGTGAGGGATTCGAGGTGGCAACGGCGGCGGACGGCAGAGCCGCCCTGCAGATTGCCCGAAGTCTCAAGCCACAGCTCGTGGTCCTCGACCTGCTCCTGCCGGAGGTCGACGGACTGGAGGTGTGTCGCTTGCTGCGACAAGAGTCCGACGTCTATATCATCATGCTCACGGCACGCTCCGAGGAAACGGACAAGATCGTGGGACTGACGGTGGGGGCCGACGACTATGTGACAAAGCCGTTCAGCCCACGGGAGATGGTCGCGCGGATCAAAGCGGTGCTGCGGCGGACACGGCGTTTGAGCCTCACGACCGCGCCCCAGACGCTGCGCTTCCCCGATTTGACGATCGATACCGGGCGCCATACCGTGACGGTACGCGGCCAGGACGTGGAGCTGACGGCGCTGGATTTCGAGATCCTGCGAACGCTCGCGGCCCAGCCGGGGATGGTGTTTTCACGCTCGCAGCTGCTTGAGCGGGTTTGGGGCTACGATCATCTCGGCGATGAGCGCGTGGTCGATGTGCATATAGGACTGCTGCGGAAAAAGATCGAGCAGGATGTGCAGGAGCCGCAATTCGTGAAGACGGTTCGCGGTGTTGGCTACAAATTCGACGATCCCGGAGGCGATTGGTGATTGGCCCACGGCAGCTTGCGCGCCGGATGTGGCAGCAGATTACCTGGCGATTATTTGCGTCGTATCTGGTCGTTGGCTTGGCTTCGATTGGTGTTCTCGGACTTGCAGGGACAATCTTTGCCACGAGCTATTTCAACGCGCACGCCAATGTGGCGGCGCTCCCCGATTTTCGACTCGGGTTGTTTCAGGGGTTGATACTGGCAACCGTCGCGGCGATCATTACCTCAGTCGGCGTCAGCCTGTTCGTGTCGCACCGTATTGTCGGGCCGCTCCGCCAGATCATGGATTTCAGCCGCCATATCGCGTCTGGCCACTATGAGGAGCGTGTACCGGTCTCCGACGATTTCGAGATCACGCAGCTAGCGGTGAGCTTCAACCAAATGGCGGACGCGCTCGAGCGGACAGAAGAGCGCCGGCAAGCGTTGATTGCCGATGTTGCCCACGAGCTGCGCACTCCACTCACCAGCATCAAGGGCTACATGGAAGCGATGATGGACGGCGTCATGCCGGCCGATGACGAGACATTCACCTTGCTGTACAAAGAGGCTGACCGGCTGTACCGCTTGGTGCAAGATCTGCAAGAATTGTCACGACTCGACGCCGGCCAAGTGCAGCTCCACCCGCAGCCAGTTGAGGTAGTAGACCTGGTGAGAGGTGTCGTCGGCCGAGTTCGTCCGCAATTCGAGGCGAGGGGGGTACGCCTGACCAGCAGCGTCGAGGACGGCGCGTATCAGGTGTTCGGCGATCCGGACCGGCTATGCCAGGTTCTGCTTAACCTGCTGAGCAACACGTTGCAATACACCTCCGTGGGCGGCAGGGTCGATGTGTCGGCATTCATGGAACGCGATCAGGTCTGTATCGCCGTCAGCGATACAGGCATCGGCATTGCGCCTGAGCACCTGGGGCATGTGTTTGGGCGCTTCTATCGGGTAGACAAGTCGCGCTCGCGCCAGGGCGGCGGAACTGGGATCGGGCTGACCATTGCCAAGTACCTGGTAGAGGTGCACGGCGGCAGCATTGCCGTCACGAGCGTGGTCGGCCTTGGCAGCACATTCACTATCGCGCTTCCCGCCTACGCACCGTCCGAATTGGGACGAATTCCCGCGGCGGCCTTAAGCGATATCCCTGTTTACCCCTAGATGTATTCTTTACACAAACTTCATATCGGCTTCAAAATGCCTTTATACGCGGGCGGCATAGTAAAGACATGCACAGGAACCGATGCTGAAGCGGTTCTCGCAAGGCGAGGTACCTGTGATGCACCGAACGTCCAGGCATCCTGCCTGGGGAGCGATTTCGGTGGCGGCGGTGTACACACACTTTCCCGCAAGGCTGACCTGAGAACGGGGCTCGAGGGTCGGCTGCGAGGGCGGAGTGTGGGTACACCGCCGAACTATTTTCCGGCATGCGCCGTTGTCACCCTGCTTTCCTCGCCGATGGCCATCCCGGCTGCTTCGCCGTGGCCGTTCGTGCCATTGCGCCGTTGTCTCATGACGGCCGACTATTACATTGGAGGGGTTGATGCGTCGTAGATTTCTGCTCGGCACTGTCATAACCGGCGCAACGCTGCTTCTTGCAGGCTGCGGAGCAAGCGGAAACAGTGGTAGCGGGCAGAGCGGCGCGGCAACCCCAACGATTGTCGCCGCCAACACACCCACCTCCGGCTGCGCGCCCGCTTCGACCGATGGCAACGGCGGCCCGTACCCTGCCGCGTCGTCGAGCAATTGTACGGGAATGAAAACCGTCGAGGTCGACGTCATCAACGACCCTAAGACGACAGGGGCGTTTTCACCGAGCAACATTACCGTGTCGGCTGGTACTACGGTGAAGTTCGTTTGGAAGTCGTCTGGGCACAATCTCAGCCCGTTTCACGATGGCATCGAGGCAGAAGGTTATACTTTCAGCAAAACTTTCGACAAATCCGGGAACTATCCGTACAGTTGCCAGGTACACCCTGCACAGAACGGTATAGTCCACGTGCAATAGCAAGAAGTTTGTCGATGCGGTATCTTGAGAAATACACGACCTGCCCCAAGGGCCGGCAAGGAGTGACGTAATGACCAAGACGTGCATGCGATGCGGCCTATTCCACCCTTCGGGTATGCCTTGTCTCACCCAGGCGATCGTTGCCGGTGAGCAGGAGCTAGTCGAGGGCACGTTACTGGCCGGCCGGTACCGGATCATTCGCACCATCCACCATGGTGGCATGAGTGTGGTCTATCTCGCGGAAGACTCCCTGCTGCAGAACCGCCAGGTAGTACTCAAGGAGCTACGACTACCGGCGAATGCAAGTAGCGAGGAGCATCGCGAGGCGGAAGCGTGGTTCGCGCGCGAATCATACATTCTCAGCAGCCTCAAGAACCCACTCATCCCCGAATTCTTCAGCACTTTTCGCGAGGCCGGCACAAGCTACATTGTTCAGGAGTACATCGTCGGCGAGAACCTGAACGACATAGTCGCCGCGCGTGGCCCGCTGGCCGAAAACGTGGTAGCTGAATGGGCGGTCTCGCTTTGCGGACTCCTCAGCTACCTGCATGGTCTCGACGAGCCTGTATTATTCCGGGATCTCAAGCCCGCTAATATTCTGCTGAGCAATTCTACTCGGAGCACGGCAGATGAGTCGTGCCCGCTGAAAGTCGTCGACTTCGGCATCGCCAGACATTACCAGCCGGATGCGGTGGGTACCGTGATTGGCACGCCGGGCTATGCCCCTCCCGAGCAGTACCAGGGATTGGCGACCCCACAAAGTGATATCTATGCGCTGGGCGCCACCTTGCACCGGCTGCTCACCGGCTACGACCCGGAACAGGGTACGCCGTTCACGTTCCCGGCCGTTCGTTCGCTCAACCCAAGTGTGTCTCCAGAGATGGCCGCGATCGTGGAGCGGGCCGTGCGCCTTAGTCCAGCCGAGCGCTATCCGTCGGCAGCAGCTATGGGTGATGCGCTGTTCCCACTGGCCTGGGAGCCTGCCGCGGCATGGAATGCCCGTACGGGCGGCTCGGCCACAAACCATGGGCAGCTATCAACCGGCCAGAACAGTTTTGCGCAACGTGCCTTCCGCTGGACCGCGCTGGTCGTTTGCGTGATGATGGTTGCTCCGGGCTTGCTCAACCTTTTGACCGGCGCCAGCCGGCACTTCAACGACGGCCAAGCCGGCGGCTTCCCGCCGAGCTACATTGGCCCTTCAAACCCGTCCGACTCCTGTCCTCCCGCGCCTACCGATGCCGCGGGCGGGCCGTATCCTTCCGCTATCACCAGCATGTGTCTTGAGCAAATGGTAGTGCAGGTTAACGTCGTGCCCGATGCCGTCCAAGACGTCGGCTTCTCGCCAAGCAACATTACCATCGCAAGAGACAGCACCGTGCAGTTCAACCAGCTGCAATCGGGCTGCACAATCCAGTTCGCAAATCCGATATCGGCGGGTCAAGACCCATCCGTAGGTGTGGAATTCAACACGCCGGGCACCTACCGTTATTATTGCCAGGAGCAGCCAACCGTCGCAGGGCTGATACACGTCCAGTAGCGCTGGGCCATGTGCTAAGGCGACTGCGGCAGCTGAGCCTACAACGTCAGTGGCCCAACAAACGTCGCTCAATGGCGACTGCGGCCGCAGGCGAGTCGACGTCTAACTTCGTGTAGATGCTGGTCAAATAAGCGCCGATCGTGCGCTCAGCGATGCCAAGATGAGCGGCGATCTCCTTACTGCGCT